>JBEIGU010000004.1:0-66829 GCA_040381765.1 Leptolyngbya sp. | reverse complement strand
CGCTATGCTTCACTGCTATGGGGCGTGGTTTTAGGTTTGTTTTTATGTTTTTTTATGTTTTTTTGTATTGATTGATCCTCCGTTGCGGTTGTTGCACTAGCGCGGGTTATTGCCTGTTTGCCATGCCTATTTCCCCATCGTCACCCCATTCCATGACCAGTCCCCCCCCCTCAGGTCTGTTTAGCTGGTTGAAAGCGGCCCTGGGACATCCTCAGGCGGTCCTCCACTGTAAGCTGCGGGGTAATATTCTTCATGTGCTCTGTGAAACGCCGGAACCCTTAGAACAAACCTCCACCCTCTTGGGGCTGGTGCGCCATCTGCTAGAGTCTTCAGACCATCCTACCCTGGGCCAGGTTTATCCCCAGGTTTATCAGCTCTACCTTTACAGCCGCCGTCTGGGGGAAAGCAAGCCGGACTGGACGGCACCGATCTACCTCAACCGTTTAGAACGCCACCTGGCTCAGCTGGTTTTAGATCACCAGGATGGGGCCGATTTGCAGGCGGCCCAGTCCCTGCTGGAGGACTACACCCGGGATCACCCAGACCTGGTGGCCAGTGGCGACATCAGCGATCGAGCCATGGTGCTCTCCAACCTCAGTTTGGCCCGCAAGGGGGATCCGGAGGCGATCGCCTGGTATTTGAGTGAAATCCTCAGTGCTTTGGACGTAGGGGTTTGGGTGAGCATTAAGGCGATCCCGGGTCTGGCTCACCTGCATCGCCCGGAGGAGCCCCTGCCTGGCCCCGCGATCCACCGCTATCCCCCGGAGATGGAGGGGGCGGTCGGGGTAATTCCCCGCCTCTGGATTTTGTGTGAGGCCACCTATAGCCCGGATCCTGGTCTGATCGCTCGCCCTACGGCGGAACGCCTGCGATCGCTCCATCTCACCCAGTACAAAGATGCGGTGCTGTTGCTGCAGGTGCGGGGCGAGACCAAGCCCGATTGGAGCCTGCGCATCGATCTTACCCCCGCCGAGGAAATGCTGCGGGAGTGGGGGCGCTGGGGCGACGTTGATGCCCTGGCCCGCCTGCTCACTATGGCCCTTACCCCCTATGGACTGACCGCCACCGCTACCATTAGCGACGGCACCCTCCACGGGTTTTGTCATGGCTCCTCCCCCCCTGCCGACACCGGCGATTCCCCATCCCTCCCCGGTCAGGACACCCTGGTGCAGGTGCTTGTCCCCCTCCTGGAGGACCTTGCGCCCCAGGGGGTTGGTCGAGCCGTCCTCTATGGACCGACGCTGGCGGATCAGTCCCCCGCTTGGGTCCACTACCTGGATTTGCCCGCCGCTGAGCACAGTGATTTAGCGGATACCCCAGAGTATCTGGGGCAGCTAGGGGACCTGCCAGCTCTGGCCTTTTTATTAACTCGACAGCTTAACCCCAATCTGGATGACCGGTTGGCCACCGGTGGTATGCGGGTACAGATGCTGGTGCGGGATCGGTTGTTGCACATTATGATCGACAGCCCCCTGCTGCCCCAGCGGCGATTGATCGCCCCAGCCCTGCGCCAATACCTGGAGGACTTGAGTCCGGCTGGCCTGGAAGGGGTACGTATCTACGGCCGCCGCTCTGGTCAGGCCCAGCCGGCCTGGAGCTATGGCCGTGACTTTCGGTCCCGGCATCGTTTGGTGCCGGAAGCCACCCCAGAATTTACCGCCTCCCATGCCTACGTCAATGACCTACTGGTCAAGTCCGAACAGCCCCTTACCCTGGTTGAGGCGGAGGCAGGTCTGGAGGAGAGCCCCTCAGGACTGCAAAACTTGGGTCTGCAGGGCCTATGTAACTGGGGCCGGAGTTGGTTGCTGCAATCTCAACTCTTCAGCGATCACGCTACTAGCCATCCCCTAGCTAGCCTGACCGCTACTGCCCAGGCCGAAGGTTTCAAGATTGCCCTGGTTTGGTCTGCGGTGGGGCTGCTGATTGCGTTGCAGTTAGATTGGGTGGTGGGGCAGGTGTTAGCCCCCACTCCAAATGCCGCTAAGGCAGAGACCCTGGTGGTTGATGATCCCACCGCCGAAGCCCGGGGCGCTCAGACCTGGGAGGAAGCCCTGGCTGCCCTAGACTGGCCCCAGGGGGCAAAGTCGGATAGGACCCCTGGGAATGACTCGGGTAACTTCCTGAGTGGAGCCGACCCTGGCCCAGAGAATGGGGACCTATCCCTAATCACCACTGCTGATCAGCCCATGGTGGACATCGACAGGCTGGTGGCGGCCTCCCCCATGCCGACCTTCAATAGTCAACAGCTAAATGAGAAGGTGGCCCTTTATCGTCAGCGCATCAAGACAACCGGGCCCGCTGATGTGATGATTGTGGGCAGCTCTCGGGCCCTGCGGGGGGTAGACCCCATTGCCCTGGGTAAGCAACTGGCGGCCCTGGGCTACGCCGATATTGATATTTTTAACTTTGGCATCAATGGCGCCACCGCCCAGGTGGTGGACCTGGTGATGCGTCAGGTTTTAGCCCCCCAGGAACTCCCCAAGCTGATTCTTTGGGTCGATGGCGCCCGGGCCTTTAACAGCGGTCGGGAAGATGTTACCTACAATGCCATTGTTGCCTCCCCCGGCTATCGGGAGTTGATGGCCAGCCTGGCGGAAACGGGGGAGTCTGGAGATACTCAGTCCTCTGCCTCCTTGACGGCGGAGGCGGCTTCCCTGAGCAGTAGTTACAGGGCTCTGGATCAAGGCATCAGCGATCGCCTAGGCCGCCTATCGGCCACCCATGACCATCGCAGTCAACTGAAAACCTGGCTGCAGGATCGTTTGGCGGTCCTGGCCGGGCCCGCTCTCACCAAGGAACAACTTGATGCCCCCATGCCGGCGGGCAGCGCCATTGATTTTGATGGCTTTCTACCCCTATCGATCCGGTTTAACCCGGCCACCTACTACCAAACCTACGCCAGGGTGCAGGGTAACTACGACGGCGACTATGACAACTTTCGGCTGGAGGGCGAACAGTCGGCGGCCTTCGCTGAGTTAATCCGTTTTACCCAGGCTAAGAAGATTCCCATTGTCTTTATCAATACCCCCCTGACCGATGAGTATCTGGACGAATACCGGCAACAGGCGGAGGCGCAGTTCCGGCAGCACATGGTGACCCTATCCACCAGCCAGGCTGGATTTCTCTTTCGAGACCTGGGTCAGGCTTGGCCCCAGCGCTACGATTATTTCTCAGACCCTAGTCATCTAAATCGCTACGGTGCTTACCAAGTCTCTCAACGTCTGGCTCAAGACCCCCTGATTGCCTGGCCCAGGGTGCCGCCTCCCTCCTCACCATGATTTTGCCCTCCATTATCTATTTACTTTTTTTACTGAGTGTCCTGGGTCTATTCTGGACCCTGCCATTCCTGCAGGCCCGCCTCTGGCTCTTGACCATTGCCAGTTTAGTATTCTATGCCTCTCTACAGGTTGAATATTTACTTTTAATGGTGACCTTGATGTTAGTCACCTTTTTCCTAGGTAATGCTATGGCCACCCCCCTAGATCGGCGAGGGGTCAATTCTCGGTGGCAATTGGCTGAACAGAGTTGGAACCGACGACGGCGAAGACTCCTATGGTTGGGTATTGGCATTAATGTGGTTTTGCTACTGGGGTTTAAGTACCTAGGGAGCGGCCTACGGTTGCTGGGCTGGGCTGGCGAAACCGATCCCAGCTTGGGGGTCTGGGCTAACCTGGTGATGCCTCTAGGGTTGAGCTTTTTTTGCTTTGAGTGCATTGCCTATCTGGTGGACATTTACCGCGGATCCCCACCCGCCCTAAGTCTGGTTGATTTTAGTGCCTATAAGTTTTTCTTCCCCAAGTTAATTTCTGGGCCCATTACCCGCTTTCACCTATTTATTGATCAGGTAGAGCAACAGAAGGCCCCTGGGCTGACGGTTATGGTGGAGGGCAGCTGGTTGAT
Source organism: Leptolyngbya sp. (assembly GCA_040381765.1). Lineage (GTDB taxonomy): Bacteria > Cyanobacteriota > Cyanobacteriia > Phormidesmidales > Phormidesmidaceae > Nodosilinea. The sequence continues at coordinate 62,929 of JBEIGU010000004.1, read as the reverse complement.
TGCCTACGGGGCGGTCAAAAAGCTATTGGTGGCCGACCACATCGCTATTTTAGTCAACCTGAGTTTTAATAATCTGGCTCGGGCTGGCAGCGCCGATCTAGGGTTGGCCATTTTTGCCTACGGCTTGCAACTTTACCTGGACTTCAGTGCCTACGTGGATATTGCCCGGGGTAGCGCCATGTTGCTGGGTATTACCCTACCGGAAAATTTTAATGCCCCCTACTTCAGTACCAGCCTGACGGATTTCTGGCGGCGCTGGCATATTACCCTAGGGGATTGGCTGCGCAACTATCTTTATTTCCCCTTGGGGGGGTCTCGCCAGGGGTTAGGACGTACCTGTTTAAACCTGATGGTTGTTATGGTCATCGCGGGTATATGGCATGGTAATAACTGGGGCTTTTTGATCTGGGGGGCCCTGCATGGGGCTGGGTTAGTGATCCACCGGTTAACCCAGGCTGCAGCTAAGGCAGCTCCGCCAATTAAACAATTTTGGGCTAGTATCCCAGGCCTGTTGCTGGCCTGGATTCTAACCCAGGGGTTGGTGTTTTTTAGCTGGTTATTTTTTCGTCTGCCGGACCCAAAGCAATTCACTCTGGCCCTGGAACGGCTGGTGGGCACAGCCGCCGATCCCCAATTTATTCAGAAGGTTTATCTGGAGAGCCTGGGCTTTTCCTACGGCGAGTTGCTGGTGCTGTTGTTGGGGGTGGTGGGGCTGATGGCGATCGCTCAGCTATTTCAACGCAGTTTGCAAGTGGAGATCAGCTGGCCGGTGAAACTACTACTGATTCCGGTTTTTGGTTTTTTAGCCTGGCTATTGGCCCCGGCGGAAACCTTACCCTATATCTACTTTGATTTCTAGAATGACCCATTTGCGATACCCTGGGGATAGTAAGGGATCAACCCTTACCCCTTTGTCCCCAACCCTGACGCTATGACTGAGTTAACCAATCCCCGAGTCTTTTTCGACATCACCATTGGTGGCGTTTCAGCCGGTCGCATCACTATGGAATTGGACGCCAATGTTACCCCCAAGACGGCGGAAAACTTCCGCTCCCTTTGCACCGGTGAGGCTGGTCTGGGTGGTTCTGGCAAGCCTTTACACTTCAAGGGCTCCAGTTTCCACCGCATTATTCCAGACTTCATGTGCCAGGGTGGAGACTTCACCCAGGGCAACGGCACTGGCGGCGAGTCGATCTACGGTACTAAATTTGCTGATGAAAACTTTACCCTCAAGCATACCGGCCCGGGGCTGTTGAGCATGGCCAACGCCGGACCCAACACCAACGGCTCCCAATTTTTTCTCACCACCGTTCCCACCCCCTGGCTGGACGGTAAGCACGTAGTTTTTGGTCGCGTGGTGGAGGGTATGGAGGTAGTGACCCTGATGGAGCAGGTAGGTAGCCCCAGCGGCCGCCCTGCTAAGGCGGTGGTGATTGCCGACTGCGGTCAATTGTAGACTATCCTAGTTCTAGCTATCTCTAATCGGCGGAGTCCAGCCAGAACACCTACCCCTATTCGCTTTGACCCATCAATCAGGGCTTATGGGTTCTGGCCAGAGCTATATTTTCCCTCGTTAAAGTCCTAAGGGGTGTAGGGCAGGGAGGAGTGGTGCAGAATAATTCGCAGGTTACCGTTATCGTCCTTCAGGAACTGCCAGGTCTTATCTACGGTGGTGACCTTGCCGTCCTTATTCGTCAAAAGGACATTGCCCATGGTGGTGGCGGTATCACCAGCGATAAAAATCCCCGCATTCTTGATTTCCACCTTGCGCCAACCATTTAAAGCAAAGCCCCTATCGACGGGAAAGGTGGGATCACCGCCGACAAAGTAGGCCAGCGCCCCCTCCGGAGTGGTGCGAAAGGTTTGGGGATGCATGGTTAGGGTGGGCTTAAATAGAACCGCCCCAAACTGGTAGCCATAGGCGCTGTCAATGATCTCCTCCGCCAGGGCCCTGGCCGCCCCTATCCCCTTGCTCTCGTAGGTGGTGGAGATGGCCACCAGGGCCTCTCCCCAAGCCTTCTGGGCCGCTAGCACCTCCGCTTCTGTAATGGCCCTATTCACCACTACCGTAGAGGAGCTAGTGGAGGGGACCACCGTGCTGGGTGAGTTGGCCATGGAAACATGGCCAACCAGGAAGGCTGAAGAGACCACGCTGGCCGCCAATAGAAAGGCAGGAACTTTGACCTTAGTCGATGGTATTCGCATAAATCCGTAATAGTTGGGTAAATAGGCAATAGTTAAAAACTATTAATTTCAAGTTCCCATAAATCTGAACCTTTTTATCCATAAACCTATCAATCTGTTGAATTGATAAAGCTCGCGCTATCCGCAACAGGAGAGGGAAACAGTACAATAAATTAGTTTCTCCATGGATTGCTCTTGTTGTGCCTTCCCCCCTACCTGGCATGAATCCATTTCTAGAAACGTCGGAGCTCTGGTCAGAGTTCCACAGCCGCATGATTGTGGCGATCGCCGATGGCCTGGAGGAGAGCCTCAGCCAGGGCTATCGGGTAGCGGTTGAGAATGACCCTGACCCTGACCCTGGCCCTCCAACCCCTAGTGCATCGGGTGTACGACAGGGCCCGGCTTGGGCTGGCCATTGACTATGGTCAGCCCCTCACCCCCCAACTTTCTGAGGCGGATGCCGCCTGGATAGCGGAGTTAGTACAACGCTACCCTAGTAGGGCGGGCCATTGCCAGTGGGTAATCTCCGGTTGGTCCTGGCCCTCCTCGTGGGCGTAGGTCAGGCACTCGATGATCCGGTTCTTCATCTTTTCCTTAACGTGGCCCGCCGCTGAGCCCAGCTTGGGCACCCGGTCAATCACATCAATCACCAGGTTAAAGCGATCAATCTGGTTGTTGATCGCCAGTTCCAGGGGGGTGTTGATGTTGCCCTGCTCCTTATAACCTCGCACGTGGATGCGTTCCTGGCTAGAGCGGCGGTACACCAACTTGTGGATCAACCAGGGATAGCCATGGAAATTGAAGATCACTGGTTTATCAGGGGTGAACAGGGAGTCAAAGTCCCGATCGCTGAGCCCGTGGGGATGCTCACCGTGGGACATGAGGGTGAACAGATCCACCACGTTGATGAACCGTACCTTCAGGTGGGGAAACTCCTCCCGCAGCATGGCGGTGGCCGCCAGGGATTCTTTGGTGACGATATCGCCGCAGCAGGCCATCACCACGTCGGGGATATCGGGCTCGGTGCCGCAGTCATCGTTACTGGCCCAATCCCAAATGCCGATGCCCTTGGTGCAATGCTTCACCGCCTCCGCCATGGATAGGTACTGCAGGTGGCTCTGCTTGTCGGAGACGATCACATTGACATAGTCAACACTGCGAAAACAGTGGTCCGCCACCGACAGTAGGCAGTTGGCATCGGGGGGGAAGTAGACCCGCACCACATCGGGGCTCTTATTGGTGACCAGGTCCACATAGCCGGGGTCCTGGTGACTAAAGCCATTGTGGTCCTGACGCCAGACCAGGGAGGACAGCAGAATATTCAAAGAGGACACCGATCGCCGCCAGGGCACGTGATTCTTGCAGATATCCAGCCACTTGGCGTGCTGGTTAAACATGGAGCTGACCACGTGGGCAAAGGCTTCGTAGGTGTGGAACAGGCCATGGCGACCGGTGAGCAGGTAGCCCTCCAGCCAGCCCTGCAGGGTGTGCTCACTGAGCATCTCCATCACCCGCCCGTCGCGGGAGAGTTCGCTACCGTCCAGGTCCTCCGGTAGAAAGTCCCCCATCCAGGTCTTTTTGGTGACCTCGTAGACCGCATTCAGGCGATTAGAGGCGGTTTCATCCGGCCCCATCAGCCGGAAGTTGGTGGGGTTATCCCGCATGATCTCCCGTAGGAAAATCCCTAGGGCCTTGGTGTTTTCAAACTCCACACTACCAGGGCGGGGCACCTCAATGGCGTAGGTGCGAAAGTCGGGCATTTTTAGGGCCTTGCACAGCATGCCGCCATTGGCATGGAGATTGGCCCCCATGCGCCGTAGACCCACCGGGGCCAGATCCCGCAGTTCCGGCACCAGGGTACCGTTGGCGTCAAATAGCTCCTCAGGGCCGTAGCTGCGCATCCATTCCTCCAGGCGGCGCAGGTGCTCGGGGTTACTGTGCATGCCCCCCATGGGCACCTGGTGCGATCGCCAAAAGCCCTCCACCTTATGGCCGTCCACCTCCTGGGGCCCGGTCCAACCCTTGGGCGTACGCAGCACGATCATGGGCCAGCGGGGCCGCTCCAGGTTACCGTGCACCCGGGCTTCCCGCTGGATTTCCTTAATTTTAAGAATGCACTCCTCCATCACCGCCGCCATGGCCTGGTGCAGGGTCATGGGGTCGCTACCCTCTACAAAGTAGGGGGTATAGCCATACCCCCGGAAGAGGGCCTCCAGCTCTTCATGGGAAATACGGGAGAGGATGGTGGGGTTGGCAATCTTATAGCCGTTGAGGTTAAGAATCGGCAACACCGCCCCATCCCGGGCCGGATTAATAAACTTATTAGAATGCCAGGAGGTGGCCAGGGGACCGGTTTCCGCCTCCCCATCGCCGGCCACACAGGTGACGATCAAGTCAGGGTTATCGAGCACGGCACCGTAGGCGTGGGAGATGCTGTAGCCCAGTTCCCCCCCCTCATGGATGGATCCGGGGGTTTCTGGGGTGACGTGGCTACCAATGTGACCGGGGAAGGAAAACTGCTTAAAAAAGCGCTGCATCCCCTCCGCATCCTGGCTCTTGTCGGGGTAAATCTCCGAGTAGGTCCCCTCCAGGTACACCGGCCCCAGCACCCCGGGGGCGCCATGGCCGGGCCCGGCCACAAAGATCATATCCAGGTCGTACTTCTTAATCAGCCGGTTGCAGTGCAGGTAGGTAAAACTGAGAGCCGGGGATGCACCCCAGTGGCCCAGCAGGCGATACTTGACATGCTCGGGGCGCAGCGGTTCCCGCAGCAGGGGGTTGTCCCGCAGGTAAATCATGCCGACGGCCAGGTAATTGCAGGCGCGCCAGTAGGCATGGAGCTTGCCTAATTCGTCGGCGGCTAGGGGTTGGCTAGGGGAAGACGTGGCTACTACCATAGGATATCCCAGGGAAAGGTCAAGGAGTCGAGCTGTTGGATCCAATATGGATCCTATTAGTATAATCACCATAGGCTACCTTCGAACTTTACCCCACAGGTTTTAAGGAAGGATTAAGCCCCGGCGGCTAGGAGCCTAGAGGTTACCCGCTAGCGATAGAACCCACTAGCGCTATGATCAGAGGGCCCATGCATCCCCTGGAGGAGCCGTGATAGATAGTCATAGGGAACGGTCAGATCTGGCCCTGGCGATCGCCGCCCTGCTGGCGATCGTCGTTACCCTGCTGGTCAACACCCTCTCGAATTTCTACCCCCTGGGGGGGAAAAATGTGGCGGAGATTGCCAATACCCTGCTGGCGGGAGTGCTGATTACCCCCGCCAACTATGCCTTCGCCATTTGGGGGGTGATTTACCTGGGGTTAATTGCCTACGCCCTCTACCAGTTTCCCCCAGAGCACCGATCCCAACCTCGCCTGCAGCGGGTCAACCGCCTGTTGGTCATTGCCTGCCTGGCTCAAGTGCTGTGGATTCTGCTGTTTACCCTCCGCCAGTTTAGCGGCTCGGTGCTCGCCATGCTGGTGATCCTGATTTCCCTGGTGGGGATTTACCTGACCTTGAGGACAGGGCCGGCCCCCAGATCCCGACGGGAGCGGTGGTGTTGCCAGATCCCCTTCAGTATTTACCTGGCCTGGATTGCGGTGGCCACGGTGGTGAATATCGCCTCCGCCCTCTACGCCGCTGGTTGGGGGGGCTGGGGTCTATCCCCCGTCGGCTGGACTCTGGTGATTACCGTGGTGGTGACCCTGCTGGGGGGCTGGGTGCTCTGGCAATGGCGGGATGGGGCCTTTGTGCTGGTATTTGTCTGGGCCCTGGGGGCGATCGCCCTGCGCCATAGCGGTAGCCTGCCGGCCCTGACCCTGACCGCCGGCGGCGCCGCCCTGCTGCTGCTGGGGCTACTGGGGGGAGAACGGCTAGCCCTCAGGCGGGGGCGGCCCGGCTAGCTCAGCCAATTGTCCAGGTCGCGATCGCGCAGGTAGCCCACTAAAATCGGGCTAATGCCGGTGACCAGGGTAACGAAAACTACAATGATCCTCTGGCTGGGGTTGAGCTGACCCAGCAGGCGACCCAGGGCCAGGCTATCCCCGGCGGTTCGCCCCCCCACAAACCAGGCGTTACAGGTCAGGGAGGTCCACAGGTCCATCAGGATCGCCATCAGCCACACCAGGCGCAGCAAGGCCAGGGGCAGAATTCCCAAGTCGTAGGGCCGGCGCCCTTGCCAGAGCAAGCGGGTGCTAAAGCTAAAGGCCACCACGATCAGGGTGCCGATCACCGCCAGGCTAACCGTCACCGGGTTGAGGTTGTCGAGGATCAGCAGGATTCCTAACAGGGTGGTGACCAGATCCCAGATCGCACTGAGTTGCAACGCCCCCATCAGGACAATTCGTCTCAAACTGACCGCAGGTGGTGGTTGCATAGGGGACCCAGTTAGGGGGCAGGGGGGGCAGCAACCCTACGGCAGAGTAACAGGGCAAACCAGTCCTGGTCATCCATAAACACCTGCTGCACCGGCAGACCCACGGCGGTAAGGCTAGCAGTTAAGCTGGCTAGATCAAACTTACGGGAGATTTCACTGAGCAGGGGTTCACCCCGGCTAAAGGTCACCCCCAGGTCAAGCTGCTCCAGGTAGACCCGTTGGCTTTCCAGGCTATCCAGATAGATTTCGATCTGGCTAGCCCAGGGGTTAAACTCGGCCCGGTGGCGAAACCGCTCCAGATCAAAGTTACCGCCAAAGCGCCAGTTTAGGTGTTGCAGCATGTTCAGGTTAAAGGCCGCCGTTACCCCCTGGCTATCATTGTAGGCCCGCTCCAGAACCTCCACAGCCTTCACCAGGTCAACCCCCAGCAGGAAGTAATCCCCTGGCTCCATGGCCGAGGTGATGCGGTCCAGCAGGGCGTGGCACTGCTCCGGGTCCAGGTTGCCCAGGGTGCTGCCAATGAAGGCGATCAACCGGGGGTAACCAGAGGCGGGGCGGGGATAGGCCAGGGCGGCTTCGTAGGTGGCTACCAACCCCTGGATGCGAAGCCGGGGGTACTCCACCAGCAGTTGATCGGCGGTGGTTTTGAGCATGGCGCCGCTGACATCCACCGGTTGGTAGGAGAGGGGATAACCGGCCAGGGCCAGGGCCGTCAGCAGATAGCGGGTTTTGGTAGAGCTGCCACTGCCCAACTCCATCAGATCACAGGGCCCCACCAGATCGGCGATATCCCCACTGTGGGCCTGGAGAATGGCGGTTTCGGTGCGGGTCAGGTAATACTCCGGCAGGGTAGTGATTTGCTCAAACAGCTGTGATCCCCGGTGATCATAGAAATACTTGGGGGGCAGCGCCTTGGGTTGGCGGGTCAAACCAGCGATCACGTCAGCCCCGTCATCCCCCCGGCCATCGTCGCTGGGGCTCAACAGATCCTGAATGACCAAGCGATCGTCAAGGGTCAGATCCTGGCCAGGGGCAGCATGGGAAAGGGCAAAGGTCATTGCTTCAACGTCATAAGGGTAAAATCCTGGCTAGGCGGTTCAGAACAGAATCAGTAGATTACAAATATGCTTTTTTGTCATGATCCAGCCCTCACCCTAAATTCTTCTCCCAATTTGGGAGAGGGGCTTTGAGGCACTTCCGACTCCCCTCTCCCCCCCGGGAGAGGGGCTGGGGGTGAGGGCTAGGGGGACTTTGCGATCTACTGAGGATATATTGGCCTTTTTATATCTCCCATGGGAGGCATCAAAGGGCCAACTTAGGACGGAGGCAGGGCAACCGGATCGGCCCAGACGCCCCCCAGGAGCTTCCCCTAGGCGCCGCGGTTCAGGGCTGATTCCACCTGTTTGAGCTCCTGTTCCACCCGGGTCTTAAGCTTCTCGGGCAGGGGCCGGTTGGGGTAGGCGCTGTAGTGGCCGGCGATGGCGTTCAGAGCCGTCCGCATGGTGGTGAAGGAACTGAGGCTGGCGACGGCGCCATCCCGACGGTAGCGGGAGGCGAAATCACTGATCATCACCTTGGCCTCCGCCTGGGCTGCGGGCTTAGCAGGGTCATCATCCGCCAGACTAATGGCAGTGCGCAGGCTATCCACCAGCATCAGGGTATCCTGGCGGTAGTCCCCTGTCAGAGTTCCATTGGTGCCTGCGCTACAGCCGGTGAGCCCCACAATGGCCACCAGGACCAGGGCAAGAAGACGAGTGATTAGGGGTTTCATAGGATTGTTTAGCAAAGGTTATCTAGGGCTGATCCCCATAGCCGGGCCCATCAGCGGCCCTAGCCACCACTTTATCTTATATCCTTGCTGTCCCCTAGCTCCTATTCAGCTCATGGGCACGGCTGAGCTAACTGGGCTAGTCAGGATGGCCCAGGCCTGGTCTACCAGATCGGGGGCGTCGGCCTTGAGCCAGTGCACCTGGGTCCGGTGGCGAAACCAGGTGCGCTGGCGTTTGGCAAACTGGCGGGTGTGGGTGACGATCGCGGCGATCGCCTGGTCTAAGCGCCAATCCCCCTGTAGGTAGCGGAGGATTTCACCATAGCCCAGGGTTTGCAGCAGGGGCAGGTCCGCTCCATAGCGCTGGGCCAGCCCCTCCACCTCCGCCACCAGGCCGGCTGCCACCATGGTCTCGGTGCGACGGGCAATGCGCTGCTCCAACACCAGGGGGTCACAGTCCAGCCCCAGGTAGACGATCGGGTAGGAGGGGGGCGCCTCCCCCTGCAGGCTGGAGAGGGGGAGGCCGCTGACATAAAACACCTCCAGAGCCCGCAGGGTTCTGACCTGATCCCGGGGTTGGATGCGCTGGGCGGAGATCGGGTCCACTGTTTGCAGCAGGGCGTAGTTGTGGACCTGCCCCAGGGCCTCTAGTTGGCGACGCAACTCCGGCTGGGGGGCGACGGGGGGAATCCGCAGCCCCTTCACCACCGCCTCAATATAGAGTCCTGTGCCCCCCACCAGTAGGGGCATAATCTCCCCCTGCCGATGGATTTGGCCGATCAGGTCCTGGGCCTGGGCCTGGTATTCCGCCAGGGTGAACTGCTGGCGGGGGTCGCAGCAATCAATGAGGTAGTGGGGCACCCGCTGGCGATCGGCGGGGCTGGGTTTAGCGGTGCCCAGATCAAACCCCCGGTATAGCTGGCGGGAGTCCGCACTGAGAATCACCCCGGGCCAACGGTCCGCCAGGGCCAGGGCCAGGGCGGACTTGCCCGTGGCGGTGGGGCCACCAATCACCCACAGACCTGGTTCACCTGTATTATGGAGGAAGGGGGGCGAGGGATCGGTAGAAATGGGGGGTTCCACCCCCGGTCGATTTTTCATCTCAGTTCCCTTTAGAATCCTCTCTGGTCGGTTTGTGCTATAATTTCAAGGCGTTTTAACCTTTCACCCGTTCTAGCGGCTTAAGGCCCTTCTCTGGAGCATACCTTTTCGGGAGCTTATATATGACAACCAACTACGGTGCTGAGCAGATTCAGGTTCTGGAGGGGCTAGAGCCGGTGCGGAAGCGCCCTGGCATGTACATCGGCAGCACGGGCCCCCGGGGTTTGCACCACCTGGTTTACGAGGTGGTCGACAATTCCGTCGATGAGGCCCTGGCGGGCTACTGCCAGGCCATCGACATTTCCCTCAACGCCGATGGCTCCGTCACCGTTACCGACGATGGCCGTGGCATCCCCACCGATGTCCATCCCCGCACCGGCAAGTCCGCCCTAGAAACGGTGATGACGGTGTTGCACGCCGGCGGTAAATTTGGCGGAGGTGGCTATAAGGTGTCCGGGGGGCTGCACGGCGTCGGTATTTCCGTGGTTAACGCCCTGTCAGAATGGGTGGAGGTAACGGTTTGGCGCGAGGGTAAGGAGCACCGTCAACGCTACGAGCGGGGCATCGCCATGGGGGATTTGGCCGTTACCCCCCTGGCGGAACAGCGCCAGGGCACCCGGGTGTGTTTTTTGCCCGACACCCAGATTTTTTCCACCGGCATTGAGTTTGACTATAATACCCTGGCCGGTCGCCTGCGGGAGCTAGCCTACCTGAATGCGGGGATTGAAATTGTCTTTACCGACTACCGCCTGGCCCTGCTCAAGAGTGATCAGCCGCGGGTCTCCACCTACCACTACGCCGGCGGCATCAGTGAGTACATTGAATATATTAATAGTGACAAACAGCCGATCCACGATGAAATCATCCACATCGCCGCCGAGCGGGATGGGGTGCAGGTGGAGGCGGCCCTACAGTGGTGTGTGGATGCTTACTCCGATAACCTGCTGGGCTTTGCCAACAACATTCGCACCATCGACGGCGGCACCCACCTGGAGGGGTTGAAGGCGGTGCTGACCCGCACCCTCAACAACTTCGCCCGCAAGCGCAACAAACGTAAGGACGCCGAATCCAACTTGGCGGGGGAAAACATCCGCGAGGGGTTGACGGCGATCGTGTCGGTGAAGGTGCCGGACCCGGAGTTTGAGGGCCAGACCAAGACGAAGCTGGGCAACACCGAGGTGCGGGGAATCGTAGATTCCCTGGTGGGGGAGGCCCTTACCGAATACCTGGACTTTCACCCCGGGGTGGCGGATTCAATTTTAGAAAAAGCCATCCAGGCCTTTAACGCGGCGGAGGCGGCCCGGCGCGCCCGGGAACTGGTGCGCCGTAAGTCGGTGCTGGAGTCCTCCACCCTGCCGGGCAAACTGGCGGATTGCAGCAGCCGCGACCCCAGTGAGTCGGAGATCTTCATCGTTGAGGGGGATTCTGCCGGTGGCAGCGCCAAGCAGGGGCGCGATCGCCGCTTCCAGGCAATTTTGCCCCTGCGGGGTAAAATCCTCAATATCGAGAAAACCGATGACGCCAAGATTTATAAAAACACTGAAATCCAGGCCCTGATCACCGCCCTGGGCCTGGGCATCAAGGGGGAGGAGTTTGACGCCTCCCAGCTGCGCTATCACCGCATCTGCCTGATGACCGACGCCGACGTGGATGGTGCCCACATCCGTACCCTGCTGCTCACCTTCTTTTATCGCTACCAGCGCAACCTGGTGGACCAGGGCTACGTCTACATCGCCTGCCCCCCCCTCTACAAGGTGGAACGGGGCCGTAACCACTGGTACTGCTATAACGATCGGGAGTTGCAAAGCCTGATCGCCGAGCAGTTTCCCAGCAATGCCAACTATACGGTACAGCGCTTTAAAGGGCTGGGGGAAATGATGCCGGCCCAGCTCTGGGAAACCACCATGAACCCCGAAACCCGCACCATGAAACGGGTGGAAATTGAGGATGCGGCAGAGGCCGATCGCATCTTCACCATCCTGATGGGCGATCGAGTGGCCCCCCGCCGAGAATTTATTGAAACCTACGGCCCCCGCATGAAGCTGGAGGATCTAGATATTTAAACCTCGTCTAACTTGAAACCTGAAGTTTTTCACCCTTCGGGAACCAAGCACCACCCTAAAAACCCCTCTCCCGAGGGAGAGGGGTTTTTAGAGAACAGAACTACGGTTCTCAACATGGACTTGGTTTATAATCCAACTTCCGATTAGTTCATTAGAGTTAGTGATGGTGATAATCACCATCACCATCACCATGACTGTGACTATGATGGTGCCCCTGTCCCATCTGGGCCTGGAGGGTAGCCAGGGCAGGGTTCACCACCAGGGCCTCCGCCTCCAGGAGATCGGCAATTAGGGGATCGGCCCAGCCAGCGGCCATGGCCAGAAAATCGGCATGGTCATTAACGCAGGGCATCTGCACGTAGGTTATCTGGGGGTGCTGGCGGCGCAGGGCGGCGATGATGTGCTCCACATCTAGCAGGGTTTCGTGGTTTTCCGTAGCGAAGCCAATGGGCATAAACACCAGGGCGGTGGCCCCCAGATCAATCAAATTGCGGCCCGCCAGGGCGGCATTGGGTTGGGTCCACTTAATCAGGGGAGTATCGTGGTTGAGCCAGCCGACGGAAATCAGAGGATATTTTTGAATCAGGCGATCGCGGACCCGGTCGTAGAGTTTCTGACTTTCCTCAATGCCGGAGGTAAAGCCCTTGGCCTCGAAGGGGCAACCATGGTTCATCAAAACAATACCGGTCTGGGAGGGTAGGTGGGCCACCGCCAGGTGATCGCGGATCTGGGTTTCCACCAGGTTTACCAGCAGATCAATGTATTCAGAAGCATCAAAGAAGGAGGGAATGTAGCGCATGCCCTGCACCCAGTGGGACTGGCCATCCGCCAGCTGGGCCAGGGCGCCGTTCACCTGTTCCACCGCAATGCCGCTGGTAAAGATGGAATCCACCACCAGTAGGGGGTAGATCAGCACCTTATCGTAGCCCTGCTGTTTGACCTGGGCCAAAACCTGGTGGGGCAAAAAGGGTTGACAGAAGTTAAAGGCTTTAAACACCTTCACCCGGTCTCCCCAGCGGGCCTGCAGGTGGGCCTCAATGCCTGCCCGTTGGGCTTCGAAGATGGCATTGTGGGGAGAGATGAAATTACCATGCTGGTGGCTCCACTCGTGCAGATCGAACAGAGCCAGGAGCCGGGCCAGGGGGGGGTATACCCAGGTGGGCACGGGGGCAAACTTAGCGGTCAGCAGGTTAAGGGCCTGCTCATTATAATTAGCAAAATCATCGTAGCTCTCCACCTCGCCATAGCCCATCAGCAGGACCGCCACCCGGCTTTGGCCAGATGGGGAGAGGGTCGAGGGGGGCGCCGGAGTGACATCGGGGGTGGTAACCATGACTGGGTTTGGCAATAAAAGACTATAGGTTTCAGGCTAACATCCCCTCCCAGGGGATATTGTTAACAAATTAGGGAAAATCCCCCGCCTTCCCCTGATCATCAGCGCTTCTTAATCTTTAGTGTCCGGTTGGCTACCTAAGATGGATATAGGGAGTTCTACCGAGGTCCTATGTTAGCCGATGATGATCGGGTTTCCGCTGTCGAACTGGCCCATACCCTGAGGATTGACCGGGTACTGCAGGCCGTCAGCCAACTGTGGAGCGAGATCCTGATCGCCGAGCAGGAGTATGCTCCTGTCCTGAGTAAAATTTCTCCGGTGCTGCGGGAGAGTGCCTACAATCTGGTGCACTACCTGGCGGTGCGACGCCACGATCTGCGATCCCTGCAGGCGGACCTGAGCCAGCTGGGGTTGAGTTCCCTGGGGCGGATGGAGGCCCATGTGATGGCCACCCTGCAGGCCGTCCTGCAAACCCTCCACAGCCTGGCCCAACAGCCCCTACCCCAGGCCCTCTCCGCCTCTCCCCCGATCACCTTTGATCTGGCCCACCGGCTGCTGCAGGATCATGCCAACGCCCTGTTTGGCTATCTGGCCGCCGATCCCCCCCTACGCATCATGGTGACCATGCCCAGTCTGGCCAGCCAGTCGCCCCAGTTGGTGGAGGAACTGCTGGCCCAGGGTATGGCGGTGATGCGCATCAACTGTGCCCACGATCGCCCCGCCGACTGGCAACGGATGATTGATCATCTGCGACAGGCGGAAGGCAAGCTGGGTAAGCGCTGTCGGGTTTCCTTTGACCTGGCGGGGCCAAAGCTGAGAACCGTTGCCCTGGATCAGCAGCCGGGCCTGGTCAAGTGGCGGGCCCGCCGCGATACCCCCACCACCCTCTGGTTAGTGGAGGATCTGGCGGTGGCGACAGGAGAGATCCCCTGCCTGCCGGTGGGTGTGGCCCTGCTGCACCGGGCCCAGCCCGGAGACCAGGTAAGTTTCATCGATCAGCGGGGCGATCACCAAACCCTGGAGGTGGTGGCGGTAGAGGGCGATCGCTGCGTCTGCCAGGCCACCGCCTCTGGCCGGGTGGAGGCCCATACCCCCCTCACCCTGCTGCGTCAGGGGCAACCCCTACTGGTGGATCAGGTGGATGCCCTACCGCCCAAAGCCCGGGGCCTCTGGCTGGAAACCGGAGATCAACTACGGTTGGTGAGCTGTCCTGAGGGCCATGCCCCCGCTAACCCAGCCGGGTTGGAACCGGACCTGCCCACCATGGGATGCCAGGTGGAGGAAATCTTTGCCGATGTCCGCCCCGGCGATCGCATTTTCTTAGACGATGGCATTTTTACTGGGATGGTGCGCCAGGTCAGCCTCCACAGCCTGGTGCTAGAACTGCTGGGCGTGCAGGGGGGGCGAGCCAAGCTAAAGGGGGAAAAGGGCATCAACCTCCCCGACACCCCCCTCAGCCTCCCCGCCCTCACCGCTAAGGACCGGGCGGATCTGGAATTTATTGCCCGCCACGGCGATCTGGTGGCCCTCTCCTTCGTCCAACACCGTTGCGATATTGAAGCCCTGATCGACGAGCTGGGCCGCCTCGGCGCCAATAACCTGGGGATCATTCTGAAAATAGAGACCCAGCAGGCCTTTCACCATCTGCCTGACCTGCTGCTCACCGCCATGCAACACCCCCCTACGGCGGTGATGGTGGCCCGGGGAGACCTGGGGGTGGAGGTGGGCTTTGAACGATTATCGGAGGTCCAGGAGGAAATTCTCTGGCTCTGTGAAGCCGCCCACGTACCAGTGATTTGGGCCACCCAGGTGTTAGAAACCCTGGCCCAGGGCGGGCTACCCTCCCGGGCGGAGGTCACTGACGCCGCCCTGGCCAGCCGAGCGGAATGTGTGATGCTCAACAAGGGCCCCTACATTCAATCCGCCATGGCTTTCCTGCGGGATGTGGCCCAGCGCATGCAGGCCCACCATCGCAAAAAGACCGCTATGCTGCGCCAGTTGAGCATCTCCCAACCGCTACCCCGACCCGACCCTATCCAGGGTTAGGGGTTACTGCCTACTTCCAGGCTTTGTTTTCCAGGTCCCGCAGCTGGCGCTCCAGTCGATCAAGGCGGCCCCGCAGCTCATCCATCTCCGCCTGACGGGGTACCCCCAGATCCTGCAGGGTATGGCGCAACAGACGGTGAAACTGATCCTCCAGGCCAGCATTGTTGATGTTTAATTGGGCCATCACCTCGTCCACCAGGTTACGGGCCTGCTCTGGGTCGAACCGGCCCTCCCGCACCCAGGTTTCCGTCACCTGCTTGAGCCGTTCCGCCACCAGGGAGGTGGTGCCCACCCCAATCATCAATAACTGTCGCAGAAAATTACCGCTATCCATCAACCCTCCGGCTGGTTCACCCGCCCGATCACCTACTGCTCCATTCTGTCAGAGATTCGGGCTACAGCCAGGGCCTGTTAAGGTATTGAAAGCCGAACCCTGGAGCCCCAGATCCTACCGCACCGCACCCCCCGGCGCTGTTCGACTTCCACCGCTCAATCCTGGCCTAAGGGCCCTGACCAAAGCTATACTAAGGGACTGCAAGTAACGCCGTCACTCCTAAACTCCTATGACCTTGGTGGTTTATGGCATTCCCACCTGTGGCACCTGTAAAAAGGCCCTGGCCTGGCTCGATCACCAGGGGGTAAGCTACGACTTTATCAATACCAAACTCTCCCCCCCCCCTCGTGACACCCTCCAGGGGTGGGTAGAGCGCCTGGGGGTAAAACCCCTGCTCAATACCTCAGGGCAGGTGTATCGAGGGTTGCCCACCGCCAGGCAGACCTGGACTGAGGCCCAATGGGTTGAGGCCCTGGCCGCCGACGCCATGCTCTTAAAGCGGCCCCTCTTTGTGCGGGATGGAGCGGCGGTGATGGCGGGGTTTCGTCCCCAACAGCCCGATCTGAGGGCACGCCTGGGTCTGGAGGGTGATGAGGGTTAACTGTCCGGCGGGCTACCATCGTTTAGTCCTGGATCAGGGTCTTACCCTGGTGCACCAACAGGTGACAGCGGCCCCGGTGGTGGTGGTGGATGTGTGGCTGCGGGCGGGGGCGGGGGTGGAGCCTCTGGAGTGGTCAGGGATGGCCCATTTCCTTGAACATATGGTGTTTAAGGGTACCGATCGCCTACCCCCTGGCGCCTTTGATCAGGTGATCGAGACCCAGGGGGGTATGACTAACGCCGCCACCAGCCACGATTATGCCCACTTTTTCATCATTGTGGCCGCCCACCAGCTTCCCCACACCCTTCCCTACCTGGCGGATTTACTTCTCTATGCCGCCATTCCGGAGCAGGAGTTTGATCGGGAGCGACAGGTGGTGCTGGAGGAAATTCGTCAGGCGGAGGATGACCTGGACTGGTTAGGGTTTCAAGCCATGGCGGAGTTGGTCTACCAGGACCATGCCTACGGTCGACCGGTATTGGGCTGGGCTGACCGGTTGCAATCTCGATCGGTGGCGGAAATGCGTTGCTTCCACCAGGCCCACTACCAGCCCCAGAACATGACCGTGGTACTGACCGGCGACCTCTCCCTGGAGACAGCGGTGGACCTGGTCAGTCGGGCCTTTCAGGATTTCCCCTGCCCCTGCCCCTGTCCGGTGCCCGCCACCGCCCCCCTGCCCCAACTGCAGGGGGTGCGGCGGGAAATTCTGGAATTGCCCCGGCTGGAGCAATCTCGCCTGACCATGGCCTGGCTAGGGCCGGGGATGGGGGACCTGACCACCGCCTATGGCCTGGATGTATTGGCGGCGGTGTTGGGCCAGGGGCGTCGTTCCCGACTGGTGCGAGAACTGCTGGAGGAGCGGCAGTTGGTGCAGGATATTACCGCCAGCCTCTCCCTGCAGCGGGATTGCAGCCTATTCACGGTGCAGGTCTGGTTGGATCGGCCCCTGGTGGACCGGGTGGAGGCGATGATCTGCGATCGCCTCAGCGCCCTGGCCCAGCAACCGATCCCATCGATAGAGCTGCACCGGGCCCAGCGGCTGCTCTGCAACGATTACGCCTTTGCCATGGAGACCCCCGGCCAACTGGCCGGGCTCTACGGCTACTACAGTACCCTGGGCGGTGCCGATCACTGTTTCACCTACGTTCCTACCATCCAGCAATACACCGCCCCCGCGCTGCAGCAGCTGGCCAGTCAATACCTCACCCCCCTTCACTATGTCTCCACCGTTCTCCACCCCGCCTAGCCCCAGCGCCCCCGTTACCCCTTCCCTGGGCCATTCCCCCGGTCTGCACCGCACCATTTTCCCCAACGGTCTTACCCTGGTGGTGCTGGAAAACCCCCTGGCGGACATCGTCTCAGCCCGTCTGTTTATCGCTAGCGGCCACTCCCTGGAAACCCCTGCCAATACGGGGCTGATGAGTTTTTTGATGACCCTGTTGACCAGGGGCACCAGCCAGCTTAGCGCCGCCGCCATTGCGGAGATGGTGGAGTCCGTGGGGGCCCAGCTCAGCACCGATGCCGCCGCCGACTACAGCGTGGTGAGCCTGAAAACCGTATCGGCGGACTTTGAGACCATCTTTACTCTGGCCACCGAGGTACTGCGGGACCCCAGTCTTCCTGAGGCGGAAATTGAGCTGGAACGGCGGCTCACCCTGCAATACCTGCGATCGCTGCAGGAGCAGCCCTTTACCGTCGCCTTTAACCAGTTGCGCCAGCAGATGTACGGTAACCACCCCTACGCCCTGCCGGGGCTGGGCAGTGAGACCAGTTTGGCGGCCCTACAGCGGTCTGACCTGGTGGCCTGGCACCGTCAGCAGGTGCGACCCGACAACCTGGTGATCACCATGGTGGGACACCTCCGTCCTGAGGCGGCAGTTGCCCTGGTGGAGCGCACCCTGGGGGATTGGTCCTGCCCCAAAAGCCCCCCTCCCCGGGTGAACTTTCCCCCGATTACACCGGGCCACCCCTGGACGGTGGTGCCCCAAGCCACCAAACAGGCGGTGGTGATGTTGGGCTATGGGGCGGCTTCGGTGCAGGATCCTAGCTTTGCCCCCCTGAAGTTGCTAAATACCCACCTGGGCAATGGCCTTTCCAGTCGCCTGTTTGTGGAACTGCGGGAGAAACGGGGCCTGGCCTACGATGTCTCCGCCCTCTACCCCACCCGGTTGGGCCGATCACAGTTTGTCGCCTACATTGGCACTGCCCCCGAGAACACCGCCACCGCCCTGCAGGGGCTGCACCAGGAACTGGATCGCCTGCGCCACCACCCCCTCTCGCCGGCGGAACTGCAGGCCGCTAAGAATAAACTCCTGGGGCAGTATGCCCTGGGTAAGCAGACCAATGCCCAAATGGCCCAACTGCTGGGCTGGTATGAGGTGCTGGGCCTGGGTATTGGCTATGACCAGGCGTTTCAAGAGCAGGTGTCTGCCGTTACCGCGGCGGATACCAGTGCGGCGGCCCAGGCCTTTTTTGAGAACCCCTTCGTCACCCTGTTGGGGCCAGAGGCGGTGGTGTCTGGGGTGCAACCCATCGATACCGGGGAGGGAGGATGGTGAAGATTGCGGTAATTGACTACGACATGGGCAACCTGCACTCCGCCTGTAAGGGGCTGGCCATCGCCGGTGGCGAACCCTACATCACCGATCAGGCGGCGGATCTGGAGCGGGCCGATGCCCTGGTGTTGCCAGGGGATGGGGCCTTTGACCCGGCCATGCAGCACCTGCGATCGCGCCACCTGGTGGAGCCCATTTGTCAGGCGGTGGCCGCCGGCAAACCCTTCCTGGGCATTTGTCTGGGGCTGCAACTCTTGTTTGAGGCCAGCGACGAAGGCCAGGAGTCAGGCCTGGGAATTTTCGCCGGTCGGATTCGCCGCTTCCAGCCAGAACCGGGGTTGACCATTCCCCACATGGGCTGGAACCAACTCACCCTCACCCAGCCCCATCACCCCCTCTGGCGGGGGATTGAGCCCCAGGCCTGGGTCTATTTCGTCCATTCCTACTACGCCGATCCCGAGGAGGGGGTGGTGGTGGCGGCCACCACCACCCACGGTCAGCAAACCGTTACCGCCGCCGTGGCCCAGGGTCGGGTGGTGGCCATGCAGTACCATCCCGAAAAGTCTGCCCCCGCCGGGCTGACCATGCTGGCTAACTTTGTGGAGTGGGTGCAGCAGGGCTGTCCCTAGCCCTCGGCGGCGTCAATGAAGGGCTTCTCCTGACTCCTGGGTTCTGACTCCTGACAACACGCCCTAGGGAACCGTGGCAAATTGCTGGGCGTAGAAGCGGGCGTAGCGTTGTTGCTGGGCCAGCAGTTCACTGTGGGTACCGGATTCAATAATTTGCCCCTTTTCCACCACCAGAATCCGATCGGCCCGCCGCACCGTGGCCAGGCGGTGGGCGATGATAAATACGGTGCGATCGGCCATCAGCCGTTCCAGGGCCTCCTGTACCAGGGCCTCAGACTCGGCGTCGAGGGCGGAGGTGGCTTCATCCAGGATGAGAATGCGGGGGTTGAGTAGTACCGCCCGGGCGATGGCTACCCGCTGGCGCTGCCCCCCCGACAGGTTTACCCCCCGTTCCCCCATCCAGGTCTGGTAACCTTGGGGAAATTGGCTGATAAAGGTGTGGGCGTTGGCAATCCGGGCGGCGGCCTCCACCCCCTGCAAATCAACCTGTTTTTGACCAAAGGCAATATTTTGGGCGATGGTACCGGAAAATAGGGTGGTTTCCTGGGGCACAATGCCAATCTGACGCCGTAGACTCTGGAGGGTGACGGTGGCGATATCCACCCCGTCGATTAGGATTTGCCCCGCCTGGAGATCGTAAAACCGGGGCAGCAGGTTAACCAGGGTGGATTTACCCGCCCCCGAGGCCCCCACCAGGGCAATTTTTTCCCCCGGCAGGGCCAGTAGGTCGAGGCTGCGCAACACCGGTTCATGGGGGTCGTAGCCAAAGGTGACCTGGCGATATTCCACCCGGCCGGTGACGGGGGGCAGTTCCCTGGCGTTGGGGAGTTCTCGCACGGCGGGCTCAATTTCCAAGAGCTCCACAATCCGATCAACGGAGGCTTCCCCCTGCTTAAACTCGCCGTAGTTGTTGATAAAGTGGTTGACCGGATCAATCAACATCAAGGCCGCCACCACGTAGCTGCCAAAGGCGGCGGCGGTGAGGTTGCCCTGGGAAATTTGCCAGGTGCCCATCAGTAGGATCAACATCACTACCAGGGCGTAGAGAAACCCCACCACCGGATACTGCACCGCCTTTAGCCAGGCGGCCCGATACTTGGCCTGGCGGTTTTTCTCCGCCTCCACCGTGAAGCGATCAATTTCGTAACCCTCCGCCGCAAAGGCCCGCACCAGGCGAATGCCGCCAAATACCTCGGTGACCAGGGAGGAGAGGTCCGACACCAGGTTTTGGCTACGGCGGGAAAAGCGCAACATCTGGCTACCAAACCAGCCCGCCAGCAGCGCCAGCACCGGGATCAACACCAGGGCGGTGAGGGTTAGTTGCCAGTTGAGGTAAACCATATAGCCCACCACCACCACCAACTGCAGTAGGGAGGGGAGGAAGTCGTGGAAGAGCTTGAGCACTACCTCGCCGATGCGATCGATATCCTCCGTTAGCCGGTAGGCCAGGTCTCCGGTTTGACTGCGCTCAAAGTAGGTCAAACTGAGGCGATGGATATGGGCATAGACATCCCGACGGACTTGAAAGGCCACCTGCAGGGCCGCCTTAGACATCAGGGCATCCTGCACGTACTGCCCCACCTTTTGGACCGCAAAGCCCCCCATGGTAATGGCAATAAACCGGGAGACGGCGGCCACATCCCCCGCTGATAGGAGGGCTAAAATCCGACCGGCTAACCAGGCTAAAATCGGCCAGTAGGCCACAAAGATAACCGTGCCCACCAGAGCCTGCAGGATCGTGGACCATTGTTGCCGCAGGTAGGGGACCAGGACCCAGTACTTTGAAGATTTAGAGCGGCGATGGGCAGTCAAGGGCTAAACCGGTAGGGAAGACTGATTAATAAGGGTAGGGGCAAATCCATGATCCGGTGGAAAATCTGCCTGGAAGACTAGGGTAGGACTGCCGCCCCGGGCTATGGGGCTAGGATCAAAAACCCTTAGGCGCTGCGGCCCCGGTAGATGCGGGCCGCCTGCTGGGGACTGAGGCGGCTGACCCCGGGCCAGTAGGGTTGGGGCGGTTCTGACACCTGGGCCTGAACTACCGTATCTGGGGACACCGATAACCCCCCTGGCTTCAGGGGCTGACTGCCTCGAGCCGTGGTGGAAATCTTGCTATGGGGGGGAACAAAATCCTCCACCTCCTCATCGTAGGCCAGCAATTGGGCATTGGCGATGTTATAAATCCAACCGTGGATGGAGAGGGTGTCGGTGTGGAGACGGGAGTGGATGGAGGGGTAGGTGCGCAGGTTGTCAATTTGGGTCAACACATTTTGGGCCACCAGCACATCTAGCTTGGCTTTCTTGTCGAGGTGCCCATAATGATCCTCCACCAGCTTGCGGGTGGCCTGGGTGTGGCGCAGCCATTCATAGACCAGGGGCATGGTTTCCTCCAGTTCCCCCAGTTGCAGTAAGCCCTTCATGGCGCCGCATTGGGTATGGCCACAGACGATCACCTGGTTAATATTGAGGGCCTCGATGGCATATTCGATGGTGGCTCCTTCTCCGCCGTTGGTGGCTTCAAAGGGGGGGATGATGTTGCCAGCGTTACGAATCACAAACAAGTCACCGATCTCGGCCTGGGTGATAATGGTAGGGTCCACCCGGGAATCGGAGCAGCCGATAAATAAGACCCGAGGATTTTGTCCCTGAGCTAACTGGTTAATCAGGTCCTGACGGCTGGGAATATAGTGCTCCTGAAACTCACGCAGACCCCGCAGCAACTTTTCCATAGGGCAGTATCCAATCGATACTATTGTTATCCCACATCTCTGCCCCTCTTCACCAAAAGGATTGGGGCTAAGGGGTTAGTGCTGTCACTGGAGTCAGGTGCAATGATGCTCAGACCCATTAAGCCCCCTACTCAGCTACAGGTTGGTTAGGCCTATCCCTACTTCTCCCCTTTGCGCTGCTGTCCTACCTGGGCCATAAAAAACTCCTCCAAACTGGGTCTGGCCTGCTGCAGGCTGATCAGCCGGGCCCCCATCTGGGGTAATTGCTGGACAAAGCCGTAGGGGTCGCCCTGCACCTGGCCAGACCAGTGATCCTCCTGCCAGGTGAGGGGGGATAGCCAACCTTGCAGCTGGGGCCGGTCTCCCCCCTGCCCCCGGGCCAGGTAGTGATCGGCGGGGCCCAGCAATTGGTGGAGGGATCCGCTGCAGATTAGTTTTCCCTGATTCAGGATAGCGATGCGATCGCAGATCAGCTCCACATCCGTCAAAACATGGCTGTTAAGGAAAATGGTTTTGCCCTGCCGTTGCAGGGTCAGAATAATCTCCCGCACCTGTACCCGACCGGTGGGGTCTAACCCCGCCATCGGTTCATCGAGAAACACCAGCTGGGGGTCGTTAATCAGGGCCTGGGCCAGGCCAATGCGCTGCAGCATACCCTTGGAGTAGTGGCGCAGGCGCTTGTTGGTGGCCACGGCCCGGGACAACCCCACCAGCTCCAACAGTTGGTGTTGCTGGCTAGCCGGGAGGGGCTGGCCAAACAGGCCGGCGCTATACTGCAGAAACTCCACGCCGGTGAGGAAGTCGTAGAAGTAGGGATTTTCGGGTAGGTAGCCGAGCTGACCTCGACCCCGGCGATCGCCCAGGGGATAGCCCAGCACCGTGGCGGTGCCGGCACTGGGGGGCAAAATTCCCAACAGTATCTTCAATAGGGTCGTCTTCCCGGCCCCGTTGGGGCCCAGCAAACCAAAGGTCTCGCCGCTGTAAACTGTTAAACTACAGTCTCCCAGGGAGGTGACCCGCTGGTTCAGCCAAAACCCGGTCCGGTAGGTTTTACTGAGCCCCTGGGCTTGCACCGCGATCGCCCTGGCGGCGGCGGGCAGGGGGCGGGTCGGTGCAGGCGGTACAGGGGTCATAGGGGGGGATCATCGGCTAAGGCCCAGCCTCCAGGAAAAGCTCCACTGGAGTTTTTAAACACCTGCGCAAACAGGGTAGTATGGCCTGATAGACCACGGTAGCGAAGTCAGAACCACTTTTCCACCCCATCACCATTGGGAAGGGTTAATTTGTGGCAATGTAAAGAAAAGTAAAGATATCATGGTCCTAACGGTCACCTCCTTCCCCTAATTCAAAAGTCCTATGGATCGTTCTAAACTGGTTGCAATTCTCACTGGGGCAATTTCCCTGGCCCTGGCCCTGGGCTACTTGCTCCTGGTCCAAATCCTCGACTTTCGGGGTGATATGTTACCCGCTCCCCCGGCCAGTTTCTGGTTAGCCCCATACTTCAGTCTGTGGCGATGGTAGCCCCTTAGATGGCGACTGGAGGTAGGGCTGAGGTGGGCAGGTGGGGTTTTTGATAGACTGCATTGAGGACGTACACCACATTGGGCTGGCAAAGGATTAGGACTGTTTCTATGGATATGGGCTGGGTTGTGGCATTCCCCGGCAGGCTGGGGGAGGTGGGCGCCCCCCAAGCAACGGCTAGGCATGGGAGGTGATCAGGCCATGACGCAGCTATCTGTGGCGGTGACTACCCTGGTGGAGATCCTCGATCAACGGGCGGAACAAACCCCCAATCGACTCCTTTATCGTTTTTTGACCGATGGCACTCCGGTCACGGTCGAGAACATGACCTATGGCGATCTGCGCCAGCGTGCCCTGGCCATTGCTGTCTTGCTGCAGGAGCTGCGCTGTCAGGATCAACCGGTGCTGCTGCTCTATCCTGCCGGGCTGGATTACATCGCCGCCTTCTTTGGCTGCCTCTATGCCGGTGCCCTGGCGGTGCCGGCCTATCCTCCCCGGCCAAATCGATCCCTTGATCGGATTCAGGCCATTGTGGAGGACACCGGCGCAACGGTGGCCCTCACCGATGGCGATACCCTGGGTAAGCTGGAGCGGCAGCTACTCCAGTCTCCGGGACTGAAGGCTCTCTATTACCTCAATACCGATGGCTTAGAAATCAGTTTGGCATCAGACTGGCGACCCCACCGGCCGCGCCCTGACCAACTGGCCCTGCTGCAGTACACCTCCGGCTCCACCGCCGCCCCTAAGGGGGTGATGATTAGCCATGGCAACCTCTGGCATAACTCAGCATTGATCAGTCGTCGCTTTGGCAACACCGCCACCAGCCGGGGGGTATCCTGGCTGCCGCCCTACCATGACATGGGGCTGGTGGGGGGTATTCTGCAACCGCTTTACGTTGGCGCCGAGATGACCCTGATGGCACCGGTGGCCTTTCTACAGCGGCCCCTCCATTGGTTGGCGGCGATCGCCCATTACCAGGCCACCACCAGTGGCGCCCCCAACTTTGCCTATGACCTGTGTGTGCGTAAAACCACTCTTGAGCAGCGCCAGGCCCTGGACCTGAGCCGTTGGCAACTGGCCTTTACCGGGGCTGAGCCGATTCACCCCGACACCCTCAGGGCCTTTGCCAGCGCCTTTGCCCCCAGCGGGTTTCGCCTCGAGTCCTTCTACCCTTGCTACGGCATGGCGGAGACTACCCTGATGGTGACCGGCGAGGTGCTGGACCAGGCCCCCACCGATCTGGTGCTGGATGCTGCGGCCCTGGAGGGCAACCGGGTGGTCACCCTGGGCCAGACCGATTTGTCCGAGGTTGACCTGCCAGCACCCTCTCGATCCGAGACGCCCCCAGCCCCGCGCCAGGTCAAGCTGGTCAGTTGTGGCCAGGCGGACAGTCCGGATCAGGTTTGGATCGTGGATCCAGAAACCCGCCAACCCTGCCCCCCCGATCGGGTGGGGGAAATCTGGGTACGCCCCTCCCCCAGCCTGGCCCAGGGCTACTGGCGGCACCCCACCGCTACCCAGGAAACCTTCCAGGCCCAGTTGGCGGAGGGCCAGGCGGGTTACTTTCTGCGCACCGGTGACCTGGGCTTTTTGCGGGGGGGCAACCTCTACGTCACTGGTCGTCTTAAGGACCTGATTATCATCCGGGGCCGTAACCACTACCCCCAAGACATTGAGGCCACGGTGGTGGCGGCCCACCCGGCCCTGACCCGGGGGGCCTGTGCGGCCTTTGCCCTCCACCTCGACGGCCCTACTCCCGATCGGAGCGAGCAGTTGGTGATCCTGCAAGAACTGGAGCGTACCGCCCTGCGCTCCCTCGATGGGGAGGCGGTGTTAGCCGCGATTCGGCGGCGGGTGGCGGAGCACCACGATCTGCAGGTGGGGGCGATCGCCCTGGTGCGTCCCAACGCCATCCCCAAAACCTCCAGTGGCAAAATCCAGCGGCATCGTTGTCGGGCCGATTTCCTGGCCGGTAATTTACCGGTGGTGCATCGCTGGCAGGCCAGTCAGACGGGGGTGGGCTCCCCTGCGGTAACTGGCCTTGAGCCCCTGGGGCAGCCAACTCCAGCGGCGGTAACCCCCACCGCCTCGCCGCCCGCCGCTCCTGGCCCCCAGGCCCCACTCTCCCGCTCCGCCCTGATCGCCTGGATGGTGGAGTGGCTGGCCCAAACCCTGAAGCAGCCCACCACCACCATCGATGTACAGCGGCCCCTGGCGGAATACGGTCTGGACTCCATCGCCGCCGTAGAACTGGCGGAGGCCCTGCAATCCACCCTGGGGGTGCCCCTCTCCCCCACCCTGGCCTACGAATATCCCACCATTGCCGCCCTCTCTGCCTACCTGACCGCCGATCCGGTAGCCCTACCGGTGGCCCCGACCGCCTCAGGGCTCCATCCCCTGCAGGATGGGGAGGTGGATCAGTTGCTAGAGCAGCTGGCCCACCTTTCTGGGACGGAATTGGCAGCCCTGTTGGGCACGCCAAGCATTGAGTGGAACTAGGAGGTAGGCCTGTGAACGATCTGGCCCAACGAATTGCCCAGCTTTCTCCCCGGCAAAGGTGCCTGCTGGAGCTAGGCCTGGGGGCCCAACGGGGGGTGCCCGAACCGATCGCCATTGTCGGTATGGGCTGCCGTCTACCCGCTGCGCCCAGTTTGTCAGCCTACTGGCAACTGCTCCTTCAGGGCCAGGATGCGATTCGGGAGGTGCCCCACGATCGCTGGTCTCTAGAGGAGTTTTACGACGCCGACCCAAATCAGGCGGGCAAACACTACTGTCGCCAGGGGGGTTTTCTCGATCAGGTTGATCAATTTGAGCCAGAGTTCTTTGGCATCGCCCCCCGGGAGGCCGCCTACATCGACCCCCAGCAACGGTTACTGCTTGAGGTAATGTGGGAGGCCCTGGAGGATGCGGCGATCGTGCCCCAGCATCTGAGTGGTAGTAAAACCGGTGTCTTTGTTGGTGCCTCAACCCTTGACTATGGGCAACTGCTGCTTCAGCAGGACGACCGCATCGGCCCCTACACCACCACTGGCCTGGCCTCCACTATGCTGGCCAACCGGATTTCCTATCTATTTAATTTTCAGGGACCTAGCCTATCGGTGGATACCGCCTGTTCCTCCTCGCTGGTGGCGGTGCAGTTAGCCTGCCAGAGCCTCTGGCGAGGCGAGTCTAGTCTGGCCCTGGCGGGGGGAGTTAACGTTATGGTTACCCCATCCCTGACCATTGGCTTTAGCAAGCTCACCGCCCTCTCCCCCGATGGGCGCTGCAAAGCCTTTGATGCGCAGGCCAATGGCTTTGTCCGGTCTGAAGGGGCTGGGGCGGTGGTGCTGAAGTTACTGTCTCGAGCCCTGGCCGAGGGTGATCCTATCTATGGGTTAATTCGCGGCGGTGCCATCAACCAGGATGGCCGCACCAATGGCCTCACTGCCCCTAACCGGGAGGCCCAGGAGCAGGTGCTGCGGGAAGCCTACCGCCAGGCGCGGGTACCCCTGACCCAGGTCAGCTACATCGAAGCCCACGGTACCGGCACCCTCCTGGGGGACCCGATCGAGGCAAAGGCCCTGGGTAACGTGTTTACTGACAGCCATCGAGATCGGCCACCGATCCGGATGGGTTCAGTCAAAAGCAACCTTGGTCATACCGAGGCCGCCGCTGGCATCGCCAGTCTGATTAAAGTTGCCCTGTGTCTCAAGCATCAGACCTGGGTACCTAGTCTGCACTATCACCAGCCCAACCCCTACATTCCCTTTGCCCAACTGCCTTTGCAGGTACAGACAGAGACTCAGCCCTGGGCTGGGTTTTCGGACCACGCGATCGCCGGAGTCAGCTCCTTTGGGTTTGGGGGTACCAACGCCCACCTGGTCCTACAGGCTCCACCGCCGAATCCAGGTGGCGATCCGGCCCTAGACCGTCCTTGTCACCTCCTAACCCTTTCCGCCCGTAGTGAACTGGCTCTGCACGCCCTGGTGGATGATTACCGGAATCGGTTAGTCACCCTGTCGGAGTCTGACCTGGCCAACCTCTGCTACACCGCCAACGCGGGGCGCACCCGGTTTAACCATCGGTTAGCCACCCTGGTAACCAGCCTAAAAGACCTTCAGCAGAGCCTATCAACCTTCGCCGGGGGGGGAAAGCCAGGGAGCGATCCATTCCTCAAGACTGTACTGCCGGGCCCCGGTCAGGAACCACCCCTGGTCTGGCTATTCACGGGTCAGGGTAGCCAGTACCCTGGCATGGGTCAGCATCTCTACCGAACCCAGCCCATTTTCCGGATGGCCCTGGATCGCTGCGATCAGATTTTGCGGACCTATTTAGATCGCCCACTGCTGGCGGTGCTGTATTCCGAGGCCCCAGAGGATGGGCTAATCCACCAAACTAGCTATACCCAGCCCGCCCTCTTTGCCCTGGAGTATGCCCTGGCCCAGCTGTGGCTGTCCTGGGGGGTTAGGCCCGCTGCGGTATTGGGCCATAGTGTGGGGGAGTACGTGGCCGCCTGCATCGCCGGGGTGTTCAGTCTGGAGGATGGTCTACGTCTAATCGCCCGACGGGGACAGTTGATGCAATCCTTGCCGGCCCATGGCCTGATGGCAGCGGTGATGGCTGATGCGGACCAGGTGGCCCAGGTGATCACCCTGGTAGGAGAAAACCAGGTAGCGATCGCCACCCTAAATAGTCCCCAAAATACCGTCATAGCTGGACCGCAAGATGCTGTGGATCGATTATTGGAGGAGTTCGCCCGCCGCCAGATTGCCTGCACACCACTGGCCGTATCCCATGCCTTTCATTCACCCCAGATGGATCCTATCCTGAAGGTCTTTGAGCATGGGGCTGGTCAGGTCTCCTTCCAGCCTCCCCGTATTCCCCTGGTCAGCAACCTGACCGGCACCTTCCTGACGGCAGGGGAAATTCCTGATGCCGCCTACTGGCGGCGCCATGCCCGTCAGCCGGTGCGGTTTGCCGAGGGGGTGGCGGCTCTCTACGCCGAGGGGTATACCCACTTCCTTGAAATCGGCCCCCAGCCAGTCCTGTCCCGCCTGGGACAACAGTGTTTGCCCCAAACTACCGACTGTCGGTGGTTCCCTTCCCTGGCACGGCAGCGCCCGGATTGGTCGGTCCTGGGCCAGAGCCTGATGGATTTGTGCTTGGAGGGTGTGGTCATTGATTGGCAAGGGTTTGATCAACCCTACCAGCGTCAGAAACTGGCTCTCCCCACCTACCCCTTTCAACGACGCAGCTACTGGATCGATTGGGATAGGGCTTTCGCCCCATCGTTGCAAACCGGGGCTGTCCCCGTTGCTGATCGGTCCCAAAACCTGCTGGGAAGGCGCCTTTACTCGGCGGCCCTGGATAACCATAGGGTAGTGTTTGAAGGGCAACTACAGGCTCAACCAGGGCATTACCTGAACGATCACTGTGTTTTTGACCATAGGGTGGTGCCGGCCTCCGCCTGGTTGGAACTGGCCTTAGGGGCTGGAGTTACCCTGTTTGCAGCGGACCAGGTCTGGGTGGAGGACTTCGTTCTAGAGCAGGGGCTGATTCTGGATCGAGCTCCGGTGGTTGTCCAAACCCTGGTGCAGCTCCAGGCGGACGGCACGGCCGGAGTTGAGCTCTTTAGCGCCTCTACGGCGGAGGGGGGGGTGACGGAGGCACCAATCTGGGTTCGCCATGCCACAGGACGTTTGCGCCCAGGGCAACCAACCTCGATCAACCCGCCCCTATCTGCCCCAACGGAGGGACAGGCTCTGGCGGTTAACGCCTTCTATAGCCAGCTCCAGGCTCGGGGGTTGCAGTACGGTCCAGCCTTTCAAACCCTCCGCCAGGTTTTCCATACCGAGACGGCGGCCTGGGGCCAGGTGACCCTGGGGGCAACCGCTGCAGCCGCAGGGGACTACAGTTTACATCCAGCCTTGTTAGATGGCTGTTTCCAACTGGTGGGAGCGTTGTTGCAGGACCCCGCCCGCCAGGCGATCTACCTGCCCATTGGGGTGAACCAACTGCGGTTGTTCAAACCGGGGCAGAGTAGGGTGATGGGTTGGGTCCAGCGCCTTGTGCCCCACGGTCAAAATGGAGAACTGTTGTCCGCTGACCTGCAGCTATTTACGGAGGAGGGGCAACGGGTAGCTGAGGTGGAGGGGTTACTGCTGCGACGCACTAGCCCAGACCGCCTGCTGCACCAGTTGGAGCCAGATGTCAGCCAATATACCTACACCCTAAGTTGGAAAACTCAGCCTACCCCAACGGCACCCGCTGACCTGACGGGTAACTGGTTGGTGTTGGTGGAAGAGCCAGCGATCGCGACAGCTATCCAAGCTGCTCTGACCCAGGCCGGTGGACGGTGTATTCAAGTCAGCATTGGCCCTAGCTATGCCATGGTTAGCCCCGAACACTACAGAGTTAATCCTGAGGATGCCGAAGGATTTCACCCCCTCTTCCAGGCCCTGGCTGATCAGCCACTGCGGGGTATCCTTCACCTCTGGAGTCTGGAGGCCCCCACTGAACCGTTGCCGATCGATCTGGAAGCCAGCCAGCGGCTAGTCTGCGGCAGCACGTTGCATTTACTCCAGGAACTCATCGCCTACCGTCCGACGCCCCGGCTGTGGCTGATCACCCAGCACGCCCAGGCGGTCGTCCCTGGGGACATACCCGTGGTCACCGCCTCTTCCCTGTGGGGGTTGGGGCGGGTGATTGCCCTAGAGCATCCTGAGCTCCGCTGTGGGCGAGTGGATTTACCCTCCTCCCAGGATTGGTCGGCCCTGGTGCCCTTGCTGATCCAGGAATTGGTCACCTCGGGTGAAGACCAGGTGGCCTATCGCCAAGAGGCCCGCTATGTGGCCCGGTTGGAGCGATGGATACCGACCCCTGGGCCAAATCTAGGGGCTGCTACCCCTGTGCGTTTGCAGTCAGCAGGCACCGGTATTCTCACGGATTTGTCCCTGATGCCGATGGTACGCCAGGCCCCTGCGTCAGGGCAGGTGGAAATTCGTGTACAGGCTACGGGGCTAAACTTTCGCGACGTGCTCAATGCCCTGGGTATGTTGCAATCCTATATGGCTGAACTGGGGCTGGAGAACGGGGACATTCCCTTTGGGGGTGAGTGTAGTGGCGAGGTGGTGGCCGTTGGAGCAGGGGTGACAGAACTTCAGGTGGGCGATCGGGTGATTGCCGCTCTGGCCATCGGCAGTCTGGGCAGCTATGTCACCGTACCCGCCAGCCTGGTGGTGCTTCAGCCCGCCAGCCTTAGCTTTGAAGAGGCGGCCACCCTGTCCACCGCCTTTTTGACCGCCTACTATGGGCTCTGCCATCTGGCCCAGCTACAGCCTGGCGATCGGGTGTTGATTCACGCCGCGGCGGGGGGGGTAGGCCAGGCCGCGGTACAAATTGCCCAGTGGCGGGGGGCAGAGGTCTATGCCACCGCCAGTCCGGCCAAGTGGGAAGTGCTGCAAGCCATGGGGGTTAAGGGGGTGATGAACTCCCGCACCCTGGATTTCGGTGAGGAACTGCTGGCCCTCACCGAGGGTCAGGGGGTCGATGTGGTGCTCAACAGCCTGACCGGTGAGTTCATTGCTAAAAGCCTGGCGGTGCTGGCTACCGGGGGACGGTTTGTGGAAATCGGTAAAATTGGCATCTGGACGCCAGCCCAACTAGCAGCGGAACGTCCCGATGTGGCCTACTTCCCCTTTGACCTGCTGGAGGTAGCCCAGGCCGATCCTGAGCTGATGACCAGCCTACTCCAAGCCATCATGGCTCAATTTGAGGCGGGCCGGTTTAGGCCACTGCCCTACCGGGCCTTTCCCCTAGAGCAGGTGGTGGAGGGGTTCCGCTACATGGCCCAGGCCAAGCATGTGGGCAAGGTGGTGATCACCCAGACTGAGCCTGGTCCAATGGCCAGTGGGCCAGCGAACATTTCTGACGACGGCACCTACCTGGTCACCGGTGGTCTGGGGGGGTTAGGCCTAAGGGTGGCCCATTGGCTGGTGCGCCAGGGGGGCCGCCACCTGGTGTTGACCAGCCGTCGTCAGGTTGATGATCAGGCCAGGGCGGCGATCGCTGCCCTGGAGGCTGACGGAGCCAGGGTTGGGGTTATCCAGGCGGATGTGGCCATTGCTGGAGATGTTCAGGCTCTAGTGGCCCATATTCAACATTCATGGCCACCCCTGAGGGGTATTATCCACGGGGCGGGGGTCTTACAGGATGGCTTGCTTCGCGGTCAGAGTTGGGAACAGTTCTGGTCGGTGATGGCTCCCAAGGTCCAGGGCAGCTGGAACCTGCACTGCCACACACAGGATTTGCCGCTGGATTTCTTCCTCAGCTTTTCCTCCCTGGCCGCCCTGCTGGGCTCGCCGGGGCAGGGCAACTATGCTGCCGCCAACGGGTTTATGGATACCCTGGCCCACTATCGCCGGGGCCTGGGGCTACCGGGCTTGAGTGTCAACTGGGGTCCCTGGGCCGAGGCGGGCATGGCGGCGCAACTCAGCGCCCAAGACCAGGCCCGTCTGGTAAATCAAGGGATACAGCCCCTGGCGATCGCTCAGGGCCTAGGGGCCCTGGCCGCCCTATTGGGAAGTCCGGCTAACTCTAGGCCAGCCCAGGTGGGGGTCATGGTGATCACTTGGGTCACCTTCCTGAAACAGTTTTCGGCCAGTGATCGGATTCCCCTGCTGGCCGAGTTCTACGATACCCAGGCCCCAGGGGTACCGCCTACCCCCCAGTCCTCTGCCCTGGTGGAACAGTTAGCCTGCCTAGCTGTCGAGGACCGACGCCAGCGTTTGCAGGACTACCTGCGATCAGAAATTGCCCAGGTCTTAGGACTCAGTAACCCAGGGGACATTGAGCTGCGCCAGCGCCTGTTTGACCTGGGCCTGGACTCACTTATGGCCGTGGAGTTGAAAAATCGTTTAGAGCAGATTTTGGGTCAAACTATTCCCACCACCCTGCTGTTTGACTACCCCACCATCGAAGCCCTGGTCGAGTATTTTCTGGAGGATCTGCTGATTTTTAGGGAGTCCATTCCTCAGCCAGGGGAAAGCGGCCGAGATCATAGGCTAAATCATCTTTTCACCGATCTTGATGCGCTGTCGGATGAAGCGGTGCTTCAAATCCTGACCCGCCAGCGGGCCAAGGTCTAAAGAGGTAGAGTGTACATGTCTGAGTTGTCCCAGCGTATTTCCCGACTGTCTCCCCTAAAGTTAGCCCTGGCGGCGGAATGGGCAGAAACTGAATTGGATCTGCTTAAGGCCGACCCGATCGCAGTGATTGGATTAGGGTGTCGGTTGCCTGGAGCGCCCAACCCCACCGCCTACTGGCAACTACTGGTGGAGGGCAAAGACGCCATTACTGAGGTACCGCCTGATCGCTGGAATCTTGAGGACTACTACGATCCTGACCCCGATGCCAGGGGCAAAATGTACTGCCGCTACGGGGGTTTTGTAGGCCCGGTGGATGGCTTTGACGCGGCCTTTTTCGGCATTGCCCCCCGGGAGGCCCGGAGTCTTGACCCCCAGCAGCGACTGTTGCTGGAGGTAGCCTGGGAGGCTCTGGAGCATGCTAACCAGGTGCCTGATCAGCTCTATAACAGCCTCACTGGAGTATTTATTGGCATTTGCACCAGCGACTACGCTAAACGCCTGCTGGGTAGCAATGATCCGGTCCAGATCGATGCCTACTATGGCACTGGTAATGCCCTCAGCGTTGCCGCCGGTCGTTTGTCCTACACCCTGGGGCTGACGGGACCTTGCCTGTCGGTGGATACCGCCTGCTCATCCTCCCTGGTATCAGTGCACCTGGCTTGTCAGAGTTTGCGCCAGCGGGAATGTCGGCTGGCCCTGGCCGGTGGAGTGAACCTGATACTGTCGCCGGAGAATACGATTACCTTCTCCCGCGCCCGCATGCTGGCCCCCGATGGCCGCTGTAAAACCTTTGACGCTGCCGCCGATGGCTACGTCCGTGGCGAGGGCTGCGGCCTGGTGGTGCTGAAGCGGCTGTCCGATGCAATCGCCGATGGTGACTCCATTCTTGCCCTAATTCGGGGGTCCGCCGTCAACCAGGACGGGCCCAGCGGTGGCCTCACCGTGCCCAATGGCCCTTCCCAGCAGGCGGTGATCCGTCAAGCGCTGACCGCCGGGGGGATCGACCCAGCGCAGGTCCAATACCTTGAGGCCCACGGTACGGGCACCGCCCTGGGGGATCCCATCGAAGTGGGGGCCCTAGGGAAGGTCTTTGGAGCGGCCCATAGCCCCGACTCCCCCCTGTGGATTGGCTCCGCCAAAACCAACATTGGCCATTTAGAGGGGGCGGCGGGCATTGCCGGGTTAATTAAGGTGGTGCTGGCCCTGCAGCATGGCGAGATCCCCCCCCACCTACATTTTCAAACCCCCAGTCACCATATTCCCTGGGCCCAGTTACCCTTTGTGGTGCCCACCCAGCTCACCCCCTGGCCCGTAGCAGATCGCCGCATTGCTGGAGTTAGTTCCTTTGGCTTTAGCGGCACCAACGCCCACGTGCTCCTGGAGGCAGCCCCGGCCCTACCAACTCCTCCCCCGGAGGATGTACCGGAGCGATCGCTCCATTTACTAGCCCTCTCCGCCAAGGATGAACCAGCCCTGAGACAGTTAGCCCAGTCCTATCTGACTCACCTGGATAAACACCCTGACCTGGATCTGGCCGATCTCTGCTTTACAGCCAATACCCGGCGTCGCCACTTTAACCATCGCCTGGGGATTGTCGCCGATGGGGTGAAAACTCTGCAAGAAGCCCTGCAGGCAGAAATAGGAAATGTCCCCATTGGGGTTGACCTGGCTGCTGATCCTCCCCGGGTTGTGTTTATGTTTACGGGGCAGGGCTCCCAGTACTTGGGCATGGGGCGACAGCTCTACGAAACCCAGCCCGTATTTCGAGAGGCCCTGCAGCGGTGCGATAGGCTCCTACAACCCGATCTGAAACAGTCGATCCTACCGATTATCTTTGGATCTTCGGAAAACCAGCAGGCCGATAACCCTGAGCAGCTTACCCTCACCCGTTATACCCAGCCCGCCCTGTTTGCCCTGGAGTATGCCCTGGCCCAACTATGGTTATCCTGGGGGGTGCGTCCTGCGGCGGTGGTGGGTCACAGTGTCGGGGAATACGTGGCCGCTTGCATCGCCGAGGTGTTTAGCCTGGAGGAAAGCCTGCGGTTGATCGCCCGACGGGCTGAACTGATGCAGACCCTGCCGCCGGGGGGTGGTATGGTGGCAGCCTTCACCCCCGCCGCCGTAGTCACTGAAGCCCTGGCTCCCTTCGCCACAACGGTTTCCGTGGCGACCCTGAATGGTCCTCACCATACTGTCTTCGCGGGGGCTCAGGTGGATCTGGACCAGGTGGTTGAGATCCTTGAGGCCCAGGGGGTTCAGACCCAGTTCCTGGAGGTATCCCATGGGTTTCACTCTCCCTTAATGGATCCGATTTTGGATGAGTTTGAGGAAAGTGCCCAGGCCATCGTCTTTAAACCACCCCAAGTTCCCCTGGCTTCTACCTTGACGGGTCAGTTCCTTGAGCCTGATCAGATTATGGATGCCGCCTATTGGCGGCGGCAGGCACGGCAGCCTGTGCAGTTTGGCAAGGCGATGGAAACCCTAAACCAGGCTGGGTACTATTGTTTTTTGGAAATAGGTCCCCACCCGGTGCTCTGTGGCATGGGCAAGCGCGTCCTGGCGGAGGGCCACACCACCTGGTTGCCCTCCCTGGTTAAGGGGCAGGACAATTGGCAAACGATTCTCCAGTCAGCCAGTCAGCTTTACGGCTGGGGGCTCAACTTGGATTGGGCAAACTTTGATCGGCCCTACCCGCGCCAGCGGGTGACCTTACCCACCTATCCCTTTCAACGCCAGCGTTATTGGGTCGATTTGCCGGTCTCGGCCCAACCGGTGCAGCCAGCGGCAGAGGCTGCGGCCGTTCCCGCCTTGCCAACCCACGGTGCGGCCTATGGCATGACCTGGCAACTACAGCCCTTGTCTACCCTGTTGCCTGGCCAAAGGTCAGGAACCTGGCTGATTGTGGGAGAGGTGGAGGGGCTCTGGCCCGAGTTAAGCCGGGTGTTGAGATCCCAGCAGATTCATCCCATTCGGGTTAGCTCAGGACCGACCTTTCAGCAGTGCCAGGTTGACCATTATCGGATCGACCTGACCCAGGAGCAGCCCTTCCAGCCCCTGCTATCGGTCCTGCAGCAGGCGGATCAGCCGCTGCGACAAATTCTTTACCTGGCCTCGACCAGATCCCCAGAGGAACCCCACCCCTGGTCAGAGCGGGTGGCCGAGCCGGTGCTCAGCCTGCTGCAGGCGCTAGTGGCGGAAGCTGATCAGCCCTATCCCCGGCTGTGGCTGTTGACCCAGGGGGCACAGTCCAGGGGAGCCAGCGATCCCCTGGGGGCGCCTTTCCAGGCTGTACTTTGGGGACTGGGACGCACCTTGCGTTTGGAGCACCCTGAACTCTGGGGAGGGCTGATTGATCTACCCTCTGCCATGGGGGTTTCACCGGTTGAGAAGGTCATGGTGAGGGCGCTGGTTCATCACATTCTGGCCCAGGACGGAGAAGACGAGGTGGTGTTAAGGCCGGGGCAGCGCTGGGTCCCGCGCCTCCAACCGGTGGATTTGAATTTGACCAGGGGGACGACGACCTCCACCTTACCCATTCAAGCAGAGGCCACCTATTTGATTACGGGGGGCACTGGAGGGCTGGGACTACGACTAGCCCGTTGGCTGGTGGAACAGGGGGCAAGATCCCTGGTGCTGGTCAGTCGGCGGGGGGCTAAGGCGGAGGTGGATGCCACCCTGGCGCTGCTGCGTCAGGCGGGGGCGACGGTGTGGGTCGAGGCGGTGGATGTGGGCGATCGCGCTGCTCTCTCCGGTCTGCTGCACCGCATTCAGGCCCAGTTACCGCCCTTGCGGGGCCTGCTGCACGCCGCTGGTACCCTGGCCGATGGATTTTTAGTTAACCAATCCCGCGAGCAGTTCCGCCGGGTGATGCCGGCCAAGCTCCAGGGGGCCTGGCACCTACACCAACTCACCCAAACCCTTTCCCTTGATTGGTTTGTGTTATTTTCCTCGATTACCTCGCTGCTAGGTTCCCCGGGCCAGGGGAACTATGCCGCCGCTAACGCCGGACTCGATGCCCTGGCCTACTACCGGCAGCAGCAGGGTCTGGCTGCCCTGAGCCTGAGCTGGGGCCCCTGGCAGGAGGTGGGCATGGCAGCGACCCCTCAACCCGCTGTCTCAAGGGCCCAGCGGGGGATGGTGCCCCTATCGGTAGCCGAGGGGTTGCAGTGGTTTGGCATGGTGCTGCGCCAGGGGCGATCGCTGCCCTCTCCCCACCTGGGTATTGCCCAGATGGATTGGGCCCGGCTACGCCGCTACCTGCCCAGCGCCAGCCTGCCGCCGGTGTTAGCCGCCATGATGACGGCGGCCCACCGTCGAGAATCACCCCCAGACTCTCCTTTAAAGCCGCCGCAGGAATCACCAGAGGCTGGCCAAGACCTTCAGCGGGCCGTCCTGTGGCCCCGGCTACTGGCGCTAGCTGAGGCAGACCGAGTGGTGGAGTTACAGCACTACTTTCAAACCCAGGTGGCGGCGGTGACTGGCCGGTTAGGGTCCGTACCGCTGGATGCGTCCCTGCTGGATCTGGGGCTTGATTCCTTAATGACCATGGATCTGCTGGGGCTCTGTAAACAGGATCTGGACCTGGTGATGTACCCCCGTGAGGTACTGGCCCATCCCACCGTCGGGGCACTGTCGGCCTACGTGGCGCGGGAACTGGTGCGGGTCCACCAACCCCCGGCCCTGCTGCCGAAGGAACTCCTCTCCAGCGCCACGGCAGGGGATGACCTGGCCCACACCCCCTGGACTCCCCCCGATCCCCTGCCGCCCCTGACCAGGGACCGCAACCCTGCCATGGTGTTTTTGCTATCGGCACCGCGATCGGGGTCTACCCTGCTGCGGGTGATGCTGGCCGGACATCCCCAATTGTTCTGCCCGCCGGAACTGCACCTGCTTCCCTTCAATACCCTGGCGGATCAGCAGTTGGCCCTGGGCCACAGTTATCTGCAGGAGGGCTTGCAGCGGGCTGTGATGGAACTACTTGGGGTGGATGCCGATCAGGCCGCCATGCTTCTGGGGGAATGGCGCGACCATCAGGTGAGCATGCCAGCGGTGTACGATAAGTTACAGCAGATGGCCGGTGGACGGCTACTGGTGGATAAGTCCCCCACCTACAGCCTCAGCCGGGCCACCCTAAACCGGGCGGAACAGACTTTTGCTGGGGCCAAATATATTCATCTGGTGCGTCACCCCTACGCGGTCATTGATTCCTTTGTGCGCAATCGTATGCACAAAATCTTTGACCTGGAGCCAGCCGATCCCTACCGGTTGGCGGAGCAGGTGTGGCAACTCTGCAACCAGAATAGTCTGGAATTTCTCAAAACCATCGATCCTGATCGCCATTACTTTCTCCGGTACGAAGACCTGGTTACCGACCCAGAGACCACCATGGGTGACCTCTGTGACTTTTTAGGCCAGCCCTTTGACCCGGCGGTGCTCACCCCCTACGAGGGAAGACGCATGACCGATGGGGTTACCGCCCAATCCCTGGCGGTGGATGATCCCAACTTTCGTCAGCGCCGTTCCATTGAGGCTCACCTGGCGACGGCCTGGCAGGCCATTCACCTGCCCCATCCCCTGGGGCCAGAAAACCAGGCGATGGCGACCCAATTTGGCTACGTGCTCCCCCAGGAGCAGGCTCTGAACCTTCCTTCCCCGCCTGGGGTAGCCATGTTCCTGCCGCCCGCCTACCAACCCCTAACCAATCTGCGAGAAACGGCGCTAACCCTGCGGGGACGACGCTGCTGTCTCTGCCACTGGGGGCCCGAGGATGGACCCCTGGTGCTCTGTCTCCATGGCATTTTAGAACATGGGGCCGCCTGGGATGGGGTAGCCTTTGGGCTGGCCCAGCAGGGGTTCCATGTGGTGGCGCCAGATCTGCGGGGGCATGGGCGATCGGACCATGCTGGCCCCGATGGTGGCTACCAACTCCTGGATTTTTTGGGCGACCTGGATGCTTTGCTACCCCAGATCGGGGCTGACCTGACCGGATTAGTGGGGCATTCCATGGGGGCGGTGCTGGCGGCTATCCTGACCAGCCTGCGCCCCCAGCGGGTTCCGCGGCTGGTGCTGGTGGAGCCTGTAGTGCCCAGCGACAGCCCCGCCACCGAAAGCGTGACCCAACTGATCACCCACCTGGACGCCCTGGCCGCGCCCCCAGCCCCGGTTAAGCTAGCTTCCCTGGCGACGGCGGCCCAACGCCTGCAGGCCCTGAAGCCCAACCTCTCCCCCGAGGCCGCCCTAGCTCTGGCCCAGCGTTTAACCAGGTCTGGCCCTGACGGACTCACCTGGCGGTTAGATCCTCGTCTACAGTCCCGCAGTACCCTCCACCTGAGCGGTGGTCTGCTAGATCGTCAGGGCTACGGTAAACTGCTGCGCCAGATTACGGTGCCAACCACCCTGGTGCTGGGGGCGTCGAGTCAGTTTAATCGCCCTGAGGACCTACAGCTGTTGCAGAGTAACCTGGCCCAGGCCAATCGGGTTACTCTCCCCGGCGGCCATGATTTGCCCAGCGATGACCCCGTGGGTCTAGCTCAGGCGATCCAGTCCGCCCTGCCTGTCCAAATCCGCCTATCCCCCTGAGGGGAACCATCCCTGGAGCCCCTGTCATGTCCCTCCGCCCATCCCTGACTCTCCTGTGGGAGATACCTCTGGGTTTACTCTCCTTTGGCTTTTCCCGCCTGGTGAAGGGCATCCTCACCCTGGTCAGTCGCTACTACAACCCCAACGATCGCCAGGCCTCGCCCCAGTGGCAGGTGACCGATGGGGAATTTCTGCGATCGCCCCTAAAGCTGCTCTGGGTGATGAGTCGGGCCCGCTGGAACCTGCACGCCCTGATCGCCATCGCTGGCCCCTTCATCGTCAACCGGGAGTTGACCCTGGACACCCAGGCCCTGTGGCAATCAGCCCCCAGTTGGACAGCGGTGGTCTATACCCTGGAGGGCTACCGCACCGTAACCAGCGTCGGATCCCTCGGCCTCCCCCAAACTCAAGCAGAGGTGACCCTTCCCCTACCCGCCGGACGCTACCTGGTGGGGGTGCGCCACTACGACTGGCGAGACCCGGTGCAGCTACCGGCGATCGCCGTGGATGGCACCCCCACCCTGGCGGCCAAAACCCTGGCCGCCCCGCCGGACTTTAACCGGTTTTACCACCAGCTGCCGGCCCGCCGGGGCTGGCTTTATAGTGCTCTCAACTTCTACGTTTACCCCCTGCTGCGCTGGGGTCAAGGGTTGCCCCAGCCCTGGGTAAAGCGGGTCTTCCTGCCCGTACCCAACCCCGAAACCCACTTTTTCTATGGCGCCCTGGACCGGGGGGAACGGCTAGCCCTGGATATTCCGGCCGAGGTACTCAAGAGCCATCGCCTCTATTTCAGTCTTTACAGCCGGGACTGCTTTCCCCTGGATTGGTACCCGATCTCCACCCCTAGCCACACCACCGCCCCCCTGCCAGAGCAGGCGGTGTATATTTTACGGGTCCATCCCCAAACCCCAGAGGGCTTAGGAGCCACGCTGCCGCCCCTAACCCTGACCACTCTGCATTAGTAGCCCCGCCTGTAGTCAAAGGGACTGTAGCAGCTAGCTACTGGCCAGGGCTATAGTAGATGAAACCGGGCTATTTAGAGAGATAGATTAGGACTTAACCGTGGAAACAATCATAACGATGGCTCGACGCGGGGTGATGGTGGTGATTGCCCTGGCCACGATGGCGCTGATCTGGGGCCAATCCCCCTGGCCAGCCCTGGCCCTGGGGGGGGATCAAATTCCCCTGGGTAGCCCCGCCCCGGATTTCACCCTGCCCAGCAATAGTGGGGGTGGTGAGGTCTCCCTGGGGGATTTCCGAGACCAGTGGGTGGTGTTGTACTTTTACCCCCGGGACTTTACCTCCGGCTGCACCCTGGAGGCCCAGCGTTTTGAGCGGGATATCCAGGCCTACCGCGATCGCCAAGCCCAGGTGATTGGCATCAGCGCCGACAGCGTCGATTCCCATGCCGAGTTTTGTGACAGCGAAGGCCTGGAGTTTCCCCTGCTGTCTGACCCGGATGGTCAGGTCAGCAAGGCCTACGGGTCCTGGCTGGGGGCGGTGTCTCTGCGCCATACCTACATCATTGCCCCCGATGGCACCATGGCCGCCCGTTTCCTGGGGGTACAGCCCGCCATCCATAGCCAGGAGGTACTGGCCACCCTGGATCAGCTCCAGGGTCAGGCCTGACCCCCTAGGCCCATTCCCGCAATCCCTCCCTAAGGTTTGACCATGGAACTCCACCTGAAAATCTGGCGCCAGGCCTCCCGGGAGGCTTCCGGACGGTTTGAAACCTACACCGTCTCCCAGGCCAGTGCCGACATGTCCTTCCTGGAACTACTGGATGTGCTGAATGAGCAGTTGATCCAGGCGGGGCAGGAACCGGTGGAATTTGATCACGACTGCCGGGAGGGGATCTGTGGCTCCTGCGGGGTGATGATTAATGGCATGGCCCACGGCGGCCTGCCCCGCACCAGCACCTGCCAGCTCTACCTGCGGCACTTTAAATCCGGTGATCAGATTACGGTGGAACCCTGGCGAGCCCGGGCCTTTCCGGTGATTAAGGATCTGGTGGTGGAGCGATCGCCCCTGGACCGAATCATGATGGCGGGGGGCTACATTTCGGTGAAAACCGGTTCCGCCCCCGAGGCCAACGCCCTACCGGTGGCCAAGGCCGATGCCGACCGGGCCTTTGACTACGCCAGTTGCATTGGCTGTGGCGCCTGCGTTGCC
The DNA here is from genome assembly GCA_040381765.1 of Leptolyngbya sp. Taxonomy (GTDB): domain Bacteria; phylum Cyanobacteriota; class Cyanobacteriia; order Phormidesmidales; family Phormidesmidaceae; genus Nodosilinea. The sequence continues at coordinate 21,819 of JBEIGU010000004.1, read as the reverse complement.
GCCTGCCCCAACAGCTCCGCCTCCCTATTCACCGCCGCTAAGATCAGCCACCTGGCCCTACTGCCCCAGGGCCAACCGGAGCGGCGCCAGCGGGTCTGGGCCATGACCAACCAGATGGCGACGGAGGGCTTTGGCGACTGTTCTAACCACGGCGAATGCCAGGCGGTTTGCCCCAAGGGCATTTCCCTGGACGCCATTAGCCAGATGCGGCGCCAGTATCTACAGGCGCTGTAGGGGTCAGAAACCAGAGGTCCACAGTCATTGCCTGACCCTGGACCTCTAGATTGCCTGGGCCACAGCCGGCCCAGGCTCTTGATAGCCCTTTATTCGTAGATCCAGGGTTGGCCGCAGGGTTGCCAGGCCACCAATTCCGCCTCACTAAACCACAGGGCGATCTCCGCCTGGGCGGTGTCGGGGGCGTCGGAACCGTGGATGATATTGCGGCCGACGGTTACCCCTAGGTCCCCGCGAATGGTGCCGGGTTCCGCCTCCAGGGGTTTGGTGGCGCCAATCATCTTACGGGCGGAGGCGATCACCCCCTCCCCTTCCCACACCATGGCCACCACCGGCCCAGAGGTGATGAAGTTAACCAGGCCGGCAAAGAAGGGGCGATCGCGATGGACGCCGTAATGCTGCTCCGCCAGTTCTCGAGACACCGCCATCAGCTTCAGCCCCACCAGGGTAAAGCCCTTGGTTTCAAAACGACCGATGATTTCACTCACCAGCCCCCGCTGCACCCCATCGGGTTTGATCATTAAAAAGGTCCGTTCCATCCGAACTGCGCTCCTAACCAGGGTAAAAGGCCTTTTCTATGCTGAGCAAGGATGGCCATTTTGTAAAGGGGTTGGCCCCAGGGCAGCCGCCCCCGTCACTGACCGTAGACCACCTCCTCTAGGGCCTGCCTCACCTCGGGATATTGGTAGGCAAAGCCCAGGGCCTGGAGGCGTTGGGGTAGCACCTGCTGCCCCTCCAACACCACCTGGGCCCCATCCCCCAGCATGGTTTCCAGCACAAACTCCGGTACCGGCAGCCAGGAGGGGCGGTTGAGCACCTGCCCCAGGGTTTTACAAAACTCCGCCATGCGCACCGGTTGGGGTGCTGTCGCATTGTAGACCCCCTCCATGGGGTCATCGGTGAGGGCTCGCCGGATCAAGTTCACCACATCTTCGCGGTGAATCCAGGAGAACCACTGGCGGCCGCTGCCGATTGGCCCCCCGGCAAACAGGCGAAACACCGGCAGCATTTTGGCCACCGCCCCACCCCGGCCCAGCACAATCCCCAGGCGCAAAATCACCAGGCGAGGGCCGTAGTCCTTCACCGCCAGGGCCGCCCCCTCCCAGCCCTGGCAAACCTGGGAAAGAAAGTCACTGGCGGCGGGGCTGGTTTCGTCAAAGCTGGCGGTTTCGCTGGTGCCGTAGTAGCCAATGGCGGAGGCATTAATCCACACCCGGGGGCGGGGATCAGCCTGGGCCAGGGCCTCCACTAGTTTTTCCGTGCCCAGGTGGCGGCTGTCGAGGATGGCCTGCTTATGGGTGGCGGTCCAGCGTTCTGAGATCGGGGCTCCCGCCAAGTTGATCACCGCATCACTGCCCGCCAGCACCCCCTGCCAGGGGCCCGACGCCAGGGGGGTGTATTCAATAATCTCAACCCTGGGGAAACTGGCGGCCGGAAATACCTGCTGACCGTGACTGGCCTGACGGGTTAACACCACCAGGTCGTGGCCATCGGCCTGGAGCCCCTCCACCAGACGGGTGCCGACGAAACCGGTGGCGCCGGTAATAACGATTTTCATGGAGACCTTACCTCGGGATGGACTGTGGCCTGGTTCCAGCATAAACCAACCCCTGCCCCCGCGGACAACGGCCTAGCCCGGGGCGGCTTCACCGTAGGTCATGCCGTTGGCGTCGGCGTAGCGGTGCATAAACCGCATTAACCGGTCCCAGTGGTCCTGGCGATCGAGGGTGAGGGTGCATTCCACCCGCTCTAGATCGTCCCCATCGGGGCCGCCAAAGATAAAGCGAAGGCCGGAGGGTTCAATGGTGATGGTGCCCTCTTCATCCACCAGCTTCAGGGCCTTGGCAAATTGACTGCGAAAACTCTGGAAGGCCTCAATTGCCCGCAGTTGTTTGAAAATCAGGAGAATGCTGCGATCGCCGGTGGCGGGATGGCGGCGCAGACTGACATCGTCAATGCTTTCGTTGATACCTTCGTAGAACTGGACGGTGGGCGTTACCTGAGTCATAATCAGTACCCGCTAACATACCTTTATTGTATAACTGGCCAGGGTTCTATCGGGTTTAAAGGGTATCCACTGAAGCCGGGGCGGGCTGATCGGCGAACGGGGCTTACTCCCCCAGGCGGTAGCCCTTACCGTAGACCGTGTGGATCAGGGCGGGGCTGCCCTTGGGTTCCACTTTGCGGCGCAATAGTCGCATCTGGGCCGCCAGCACGTTACTACTGGGCCTATCCTGATCCCCCCATACGGCCTGATAAATTTGTCCGTGGCTGAGCACCTGTTGGGGGTGCTGCAGCAGGTAGGCCAGCAGGCTGGTTTCCTTATCCGATAGGTCAATGGCCTGGCCCCGGCGGTAGGCCAGACGGTTGTCGGGGTCTAGCTCCAGGTCGGCAAAGACGAGCCGCTGGGGGGGCGACGGGCTACTGCCCTGGGGCGATCGCCGCCCCAGGGCCCGCACCCGAGCCAGCAGTTCCCGTAGCTCAAAGGGTTTAACCAGGTAGTCATCGGCCCCCGCATCCAGGCCCGTCACCCGGTCATCCAGGGTGTCCTTGGCGGTGAGCAATAACACCGGCGTCCCCAGGTGCTGCGATCGCAGCCGCCCACAGACCTCCACCCCACTCAGCCCTGGTAACATCCAATCAAGGATCAGTAGATCGTAGGCACCGGTGCTGGCCATGGCTAGACCGCCATCCCCATCCTCGGCCACATCCACCTGGTGGCCTGCCCCCCGCAGTAGGCGGCTGAGGGGAGCGGTTAATTCCACTTCGTCATCCACCAGCAGGATTTTCATAAAAACTACAGAGGCAACGTTGAAACGGATCCCCTTTCCATCATGGCCCCATGGAAAACCGGTGGGGCCAATCCGGTAACGGCGGCGGTGATCCGTCAGGGACGTTTACTAACATGGGTAGATAACCACTGACGCAACAGCCCATCCACCTGGTCTGGCACCTCATCGTGGGGACAGTGCCCTGCCTGGAGGTAGTGTTCCTGCAGGGTGGGGTAGTGCTGGCGAAAGCGGGCCCCCTTGTCACGGCAGTTCATCCAGGGATCGGCCTCCCCCCAGATGGTGAGCAGGGGGCAGGTGAGTTTGGCCAGCAGGGTGTCCACCGCCTCCCCCTGGGGGGACTTAAACACCGAAGCAAACACCTGGGGGGCGCCGGGGTCATCGGCGGGGCGGCGAATGTCCGCCACCAGTTGATCGGTGACGGCGCCTTTGTCCAGGTAGACCTGCTCCAGGGTGCGGCGAATGATGGCCGGCTGGCGCACGTACTGGAACAGTAGCCAGCTGGGTAGGGGCTGCAGCATTAGAGTTTGCACCAGTTGCCCCAGGGGGTTGGCCCGGCGGGCCTGCTGCTGCTCTGAGAAGGGCCCAGCACTGTTGAGCAACACCAGGCCGGCGGCGGTTTCGGGGTGGTTGGCGGCGGTGCAAAGGGCGCTGTAGCCCCCCAGGGAGTTGCCCGCCAGCACCGTGGGGCGGCCAATTTTTTGGTTGATAAACTCCTGCAGTTGGGCCTGCCAGAGGCCACCGCTGTACTCCCAGTCGGGTTTGGCGGAGCGGCCAAAGCCCAGCAGGTCAATGGCCCAAACCTGAAAGTCCTGGGCCAGGTCGATAATGTTTTTGCGCCAGTGATCGGTGGAGGCGCCAAAGCCATGGATCAGCAGGAGGGGAGGGGGAGGGCGATCGCCCTCCCCCTCCCCCGCCACTACGTAGTGAATGTCCTGGTCGCGCCAGCGCCAATACTGACCGGGGAAACTCAGGCCCTGGGGCGAATTAAAGGTTGTCATGCCAGCTCAGTCTGCTACTGCCAGAGGTAAATCAATATAAACAGGATAATCCAGATCACATCGACAAAGTGCCAGAACAGAGAGGTGGCGGTCACCCCCACCTCGCCGCCATCGTAGTTACCCGGCATAAAGGACTTGACCAGCATAATTCCCTGCAGCAGCACGCCGGTCATGACGTGCAGACCGTGGAAGCCGGTGAGCAGATAAAAGGTGCCGCCAAACAGCCCATCGGTAAAGCCAAAGGGAAGGCCCCGCCACTCCACCACCTGACCGTAGAGAAAGAAACTGCCCATGGCCATGGTCAGCAGCCAGAAGGCCCGAAACCCCCAAAGGTTTTTGGCCTGCAGAAACCGCTCCGCCAGATAAATCACCAAGCTACTGGAGACCAGGACAATGGTATTAATCAGGGGCTCCCGCACCTCCAGCCCCTCTACCCCGGCGGGCAGCCAATCTAGGGCGGTGGTCTTGTAGACAACGTAGCCCACAAAGAAGCTGAGGAAGATCACACTCTCCGACAACAGAAAGACGATAAAGCCAAACAGCCTATGGTCTTCCTCCCCGTGGGGGTGGGTCGGGGTCAGATCCTGCACCTGGGGGTCGAGGTTAACTGAGCTCATGGGCCAACTCCGGGGGGGTAGGGGGGGCGATCAGGGGTTCGTGTTTACCGTAGCCGTAGGGCTCTGCCACCACGGTGGGAATCACCGCAAAGTTTTCATGGGGGGGCGGGGAGGTCACTAGCCACTCTAAGCCAATCGCCCGCCAGGGGTTGGCCGGAGCCCTTTCCCCCTGAATCCAGGAGCTAATCATGTTGAGCAGGAAGGGCAGGGTGGAGACCCCTAGCAAAAAGGCCCCCAGGCTGGCCAGCACATTCCAGAAGGCAAACTCGGGGTCATAGGAGGCCACCCGACGGGGCATCCCCATCAGCCCAGCGGGGTGCATGGGCAGGAAGTTGAGGTTGGTGCCCACAAAGGTGAGGAAAAAGTGCAGTTTCCCCAGTCCCTCGTAGTACATCCGCCCGGTCATTTTGGGAAACCAGTGATAAAGGGCAGCGTACATGGCCATGGTCATGGTGCCGTAGAGCACGTAGTGAAAGTGCCCCACCACAAAGTAGGTGTTATTAACGTGGATATCCACCGGGGTGGAGGCCAGCATAATGCCGGTGATGCCGGCAAACACAAACATGATGATGCCCCCCAGGGCAAACAGCATGGGGGTGGTGAGCTTCAGTTTACCGCCCCAGACCGTGGCCACCCAGGCAAACACCTTGATGCCGGTGGGCACCGAGATGGTCATGGTGGTAACCATAAACAGCATCCGCATCCAGCTGGGGGTGCCACTAGCAAACATGTGGTGTACCCAGACAATGCCACTCAGGCCGGTGATGATAAAGGAGGACACCGCCACCACCCGGTAGCCAAACAGGGGCTTGCGGGCGTAGACCGGCAACAGTTCAGAAAATACCCCAAAGGCCGGCAGGATGATCACGTACACCGCCGGGTGGGAATAGAACCAGAAGAAGTGCTGGTAGAGTACCGGATCTCCCCCCTTGGCGGGGTCGAAAAAGCTGGTGCCCACGGTCAGGTCCAGCAGCAGCATCACCGCCCCGGCGGTCAGGGCGGGCAGACCAAAGAGTTGAATAATCTGCGCCGCCATCACCGTCCAGCAAAACACCGGCATCCTGAAAAAGGTCATGCCCGGGGCCCGCATCCGCACAATGGTGGTGACAATATTCACCGCCCCCATAATCGAGGACACCCCCGATAGGGCCACCGCCACCAACCAGAGGGACTGGCCATTGATGAGATGGCCGGTGGGGTTTTGCAGACTGACCGGCGGGTAGGCCCACCAGCCCGACTGGGAGGGCCCCCCCGGCACCCAAAAACTGGCCATCAGGATCACCCCAAACACCGGCACTAACCAAAAGGCCACCGCATTCAGGCGGGGAAAGGCCATGTCTCGAGCCCCAATCATTAGGGGTACCAGGTAGTTGGCCAGACCATTCAACACCGGAAAGGTCCAGAGGAAGAGCATCACCGTGCCGTGCATAGTGAACAGGGCATTGTAGACGGTGCGATCCACCAGATCCGCCTCGGGGGTAATCAGTTCCCCCCGCATCACCATGGCCAGGAACCCCCCTACCAGGAAGAAGATAAAAGCGGTAACGATGTACTGAATGCCAATCACCTTGTGGTCGGTACTAAAGCTAAAAAAACGACGCCAGGACTCAGGCTCCCCCGGCTGGGGTTCGATCCAGTTGGGGGCAAGGGTTTGTAGGTAGGTGTTGGTCATGGCAGGTGGGGAGAGGGGGAGAGGAAAATTGACACCGTGGCAAAGGCCCTATTTCACCAGCTCACCTCAAGGTGGCGGGGGGAGTTGGCCAGGGTACCCACCAGGTCATAAACCAGGGCAAACAGGGCCATGGCGATGAGGAAATGCACCAGGATGGGGTGAATGGTGCCGGGGAGGTTGTGGTTGTTGAGGGGGAGGAGGTCATCAAACATCGGCAAGGCCGCCAGGCAACTCAGTCTACAGCATAGCAAGCCGATCGCCTTTAGGCGGTATCCCAGGAATCATCTGGCGGCCCCTACCACCTGTCGATGGCCCCCTAGCCGGTGGCTAGGGCCTCTGAAATGCAGGGTAAAAATTTATTAGGTAAGGGTTCCAGACAGTTTTGTAGATTGCAGACGTTGAAGCAGGGCGGGTCGATTGCTGTAGTTCGATTTGAGGGCTTGCAGTTGCTGTCTAAATTGGGGTAAGCAACCCTGTAACTCGGCCAGATCCCGCAGGTCTTGCAGCAAAGCAACCGCCTCGTCGTAGGCTTTGGCTTGCTTGAGGGCAATCAGTTGGTGAATTCGATCCCAGGTTTGGGCGGCTTTCGGCGCCAGGATCTCTAATTGACGCTGGCGCTTTGCCCTGGCTGCGGCTTGTTCTTGCTGCTGGCGCTGTTGCTTGAGTATGGCAGCGGTTGCAACCAGCTCCGACAGGGGTCGTTGCTCGGCAGCCGCTGCAAATGCCGCTGACCCATCGGCCTGGGCCAGTTCCTTAAGACGGTTGATTAGCTGGAGATCGACATGGGGCTCACGCCGCACCAACTTGAGCAGAAAATTCTGAACTTCGGCCTCCGAAAGGGCGGATAGCCACTCCTCCAGGCGCGCCTCGGCCTCAGGCTGCTGTTGGCCACTGGCCTGAGCGGCGGCGGTCACCAGGTCCGTATCTAGCTCAACCAGCTCGATAAAGGTTTTCAGCGATGGAGACAGTTGATCCAGATTGGGGGGGACCGGCGGCTCCAGGGGGTCGGCTGGCAGGTCAACCCCTACCAGATGCTGAGCGACTCTTAACCAGCTCAGGTATAGCAGGCGCAGATCACCACGCAACAGATCGTCGCGCAGGGGCAATAGCCTGGGCAGCCAGCCTTCTCCCTCAACCCAGGGGGTCATGCTCTCTTCTTCCCGAATAGTGATGTCGAGAATCAGATAGTCTGGGGTGATGCCTGTGGCGATCGCATCGGGGAGACAATAGGGCTGAAACCAAGTCGGATCTACTAAGGTCAGCGGTAAGCGAAATAGAACTTGGCGGGTGCCCCAATTGGTGATGTAAAACATCATGTCAAAGTACCGGGTCAACACCTGTTCTGGATCGGCCCGGAAGTCGCTATAGTTATAGACAAAAACCGCCTGGGTGGAACTCAGCTTCACCCGGCTAGACAGACGCTGTACTTCCGCCTGCTCCTCAAGGGTAAGGGGCCGATCAATTGACTGAAACTCGTAGTATTGATACTCACTCATGGCTGATCCAGGTCGAGAGGGAATTAGAATAGCCCTACTTCTACCATCTTAAGTCTCCTGCCTCCTGCCCACACCAGTTTCATCCCTAGCCTCGAGAGTGGGTGCGAATTGGGGGGCGGGCTTTTGAGACATCACAGGTCACCTTTGCCCGTCTGCCTCGGGGAGTATGTTATGTTCCATGCTTACCTATTGGCCCTCAAAACTTGTTCAGCCGTTAGTCTCAACTGCGGAAAAGTTGGAGAGACGAGGATCTCACTGCCTCGGAGCTGCTGAATTCCATACTCTCCATCCGCTAGTGAACAGATGGAAAGGGTCGGCTGTTTGGGTTTGCCAATGTGTCGAGTACCCCCCAATCCCGCGTAGTCAGCAATCCAATATTCTGGGATACCTAAAGCTGCATAATCTTCGACCTTGCGAGCATAATCATTCTGCCAGTTGCTACTTACAACTTCCGCCACAAATTTAATCGAACTGCCTAGAGTTAGAATTGACTGGTCAGACCAAAACGGTTCTTTAACCAACTCATCTTGATCGACAACTGCAATATCAGGTCGAAACGCTGTCATACCCGCATTAGAAGGGCGTAATAGCCCTCGTTGAAGTACAAACCAAGGTAAGCCTGCTCTCTCAATCTGGACACAGATTTTTGCAGTGATGAAGGCAGCAACTTCTTCATGCTGACCTGTTGGTTCCAAGTCGAATACCTCTCCATCAATCAGTTCGTAGCGGTTGTCACTACCATACTGGACAAGGAACTCGTCAAAGCTAAGGGTCTTTTGTTGTATTAGCTGGTTGATCGCAAGAGCCATAGGTCAACTTAGCCTAATTGATACCTTCAGTCTACAGTGGTGGGGCGATCGCAGTGGCTCGGGCAGTATCAAGGTTAGGGTGATCCATAACCCCACGGGAGATACTGAACTTGACAACTCAACATCCTGCACCCGAACAATATCAAGCTCTGAGTTACGACGAAATAATCCTTGAACAATAGTATAATATTGTCGAAGTTTTCATCAGCCAGAACTTTTATCATGCTTGTTGTTCAGCTCTGCGGGCAAGCAAGCGATCACGCAAACCCTTCGGGTCAAATCGCGCTTGATTCATCGCTCGAATCTCTTCAGATTGTTGCCGTCGCTGCTTCAAGTAGGTTTCTACTTCGGGTTGATGATTCAAATAAAAGGCAATATAGCGGTTCTTACTCGGATGAAGTACAGTAGCAGTCTTTTGTGAACCAACCGCGAATATCCTTCAAGGTAACTTGAGCATAGGCGGATTCAAGAGCTTCCTGCACTGCTTGAAACGTCCGTGCCCCAACTGACTTCAAGATGTTCTTAACCTTTGACCAAAACGGTTCAATGGGTGAGAAATCTGGGGAATAGGGCGGTAGAAAAATCAGTGAATCACTATATCAATTTTAAGGTACTCCCGGTTATGCCCACATCCCCTTAACTCGGCCACTTCACCTTAAACAGGCGAAACAGCCCGTAGTCGCGGTGGGAGACCACCTGCCCCCCCGCCTCCCGCACCACCGCTGGCCAGCGGTCTAGCTCAGTGAGAAACACCTCCGCCCCCAGGTAGGTTTCTAAAATCGCCCAGCTCTCCGCCAGGGGGGCGTCAGGATTGAGGGCATCAAAGAGAAACCAGCCCCCCGGTTTAAGCACCCGCTGCACCTGGGGCAGCACCACCTGCCAATAGTCCACCGGGTAGTAGCAACTGACCCCGGTGGCGATCGCCAGATCAAAACTAGCCGGTTCGTACTCCAGGCGATGGGCGGGGGCCTGGCGCATGCCCTTAAACAACTTGGAATTTAACTGGGGCCCCCGGGCGGTGAGGGCCTGACAGGCCACGGCACTGAGGTCATGGCCGTGAAAGCAGGCATCCCAGTCACACCAGGGGTAGATCAGGAAACTAACGCCACAGCCAATGTCTAGGCAGTGTTGCCGTTTAGCCGGTTTCACCGCCTCCCAGAAGGGGGTGGAGAGGCGGGGGGCAAGGCTGCCCCCCACCCAATCCTTAAAGATGGGCATCTCCTCCACCTCCTGGGGCAGATCAAAGGGCTGACCAGCAAATTCTTGGTTATAGCGCTGGGCCACCGCCTGCAGTTGGGCACCCCAGGGGGAGGCTTCCGCCATCGGCAGGCTCATCCCTTCAGGGCCCGGTTAAAGTTTTCCCGGTAGGCCTTGTTGCTGGCCAGCAACAAAGGCCAGAGCAGGGTGAGGGGAACCTTGCCCTCGCTAAAGGTGGTGCGGTTAAACCCAGACCAAAACTTCCAGGCGCCACCGCCGTACAGGGCGATCAAAAACAGGGTCACCAGGGTACCCATGGGCTACTCCTACCAACTAGGCTTATCTATCTCCTACAATAGCAAGGTTGCCGTGTGTTGTTCAGGGAGACCCTATGCGTGCAGTGCTGATGGCTGGCGGTTCCGGCACTCGGTTGCGGCCCCTCACCTGCGACCTGCCCAAGCCCATGGTGCCGATCCTGAACCGCCCCATTGCCGATCACATTGTCAGGCTCCTGAAGGATAACGGCATCACCGAAATCATTGCCACCCTCCACTACCTCCCCGATGCCCTGCGCAACTATTTCCAGGACGGGGCTAACTTTGGGGTGCAGCTCACCTACGCCGTCGAGGAGGATCAACCCCTGGGCACGGCGGGCTGCGTCAAAAATATTGCAGACCTGCTGGACAGTCAATTCCTGGTGATCAGCGGTGATAGCCTGATGGACTTTGACCTGGGGGCGGCGATTGCCTTTCACCGGCAAAAGGGGGCGAAGGCCACCCTGGTGCTGACCCGGGTGCCCAACCCCCTCGACTTTGGGGTGGTGATTGTGGATGGGGCGGGACGGGTGCAGCGGTTTCTAGAAAAACCCTCCGCCAGTGAAGTTTTTTCCGACACGGTGAATACGGGCGCCTACATTTTAGAGCCGGAAGTACTGGCGTACCTGCCGGAGCACCAGGAATGTGACTTCTCCCAAGATTTGTTTCCCCTGCTGCTGGATCGGGGGGAGCCCCTATACGGCTACGTGGCGGAGGGCTACTGGTGCGATGTCGGCGACCTGGAGTCCTACCGTAGGGCCCAGTACGATGCTCTGCATCGGCAGGTACGGGTTAGCTACGGCTACGACGAAAGCCGCAGCGGGGTCTGGGTGGGGCAAAACACCTACATCGATCCTTCGGCGGAAATCCATCCGCCGGTGTTGATTGGCAACAACTGCCGGATTGGGGCCCGGGCGATTTTGGAGGCGGGCACGGTGATCGGCGATAACGTCACCATTGGCAACGATGCCGACCTGAAGCGACCGATCGTCTGGAATGGCGCCATTATTGGCGATGAGGCCCAGTTGCGGGCCTGCACCATAGGCCGTGGCGTCCAGGTGGATCGCCGATCCCATGTGCTGGAGGGGGCGGTGATTGGTTCCCTGTCAACGGTGGGGGAGGAGGCCCAGATCAGCCCCGGGGTCAGGGTCTGGCCCAGCAAACAAATTGAGTCAGGGGCGACCCTGAACATCAATCTGGTCTGGGGCAATATGGCCCAGCGTAGCCTGTTTGGCCAGCGGGGGGTGGCTGGCCTGGCCAACATCGACATTACCCCCGAGTTTGCCGTTAAGTTGGGGGCGGCCTTTGGCTCCACCCTGCAGGCGGGGGACTGGGTCACCGTATCCCGGGATCAACGCAGTATTTCCCGCATGGTGTCGCGATCGCTGATTGCCGGTCTGATGTCCGTCGGGGTTAACGTTCAAAACCTGGAGTCCACCGCCATCCCGGTGGCTCGCAGTGTGCTGGCCCAGATGCAGGTGGCGGGGGGCATCCACGTTCGCCTCCACCCTGATCGGGCGGATCACGTGCTGATCGAGTTCTTTGATCACCAGGGGATTGATATCTCTAAGGGCAAGGAAAAGAAAATTGAAGGGGCCTACTTCAAGGAGGACCTGCGCCGGGCCGCCATCCACGAGATCGGCACCGTCACCACCCTGTCCCAGGCCCTTTCCACCTACGCCACCGCCTTTGAACGCCACCTTAACCTGCCGGTGGTGCGCCATAGCCAGGCCAAACTGGTGGTGGACTACGTCTACGCCGTTTCCGGGGCGGTGCTGCCCCAAATTCTGGCTAAATTTAGCTGTGATGCCGTGGTGCTGAATGCCAGCCTGCGCCAGACCCCCCTGTCTAGCGGCGATCGGGAGGTGATGCTGGCCCAACTGGGGCAGGTGGTGCAGGCCCTGCGGGCCACCTTTGGGGCCCAGGTGCTGGCCAATGGAGAGCAATTAATTTTGGTGGATGAGATGGGCATGCCGATCCGGGGGGATACCCTGACCGCCCTGATGGCCCATATGATGTTGACCTGCCACCCCCGGGGCACCGTAGTTGTACCGATCCAGGCCTCCGGCGCGGTGGACTACGTTGCCCGCCGCCACGATGGCCATGTGTTTCGCACCAAGGCCAACCCCACCGCCCTGATGCAGGCCTGTCAGGCCAACCCTAACGTGGTGCTGGGGGGCAGTGGGGAGATGGGGTTTATCTTCCCCCGCCTCCATCCCGGCTTTGACGCCATGTTTTGCATTGCTAAACTGGTGGAACTGTTGACGGTGCAGGGGCGATCGCTGGGGCAAATCCTCACCGAGCTACCCCGCATCGCCCACCGTTCCCTCACCCTGCGCTGTCCCTGGAGCGTTAAGGGTAGTCTGATGCGTCATTTAGTGGAGATTACCCCCAGCGATCGCCTGGAATTAATCGACGGCGTTAAAATTTTAGGAGATAATCCCAACGATTGGGTACTAATTTTGCCCGATGCCGGAGAACCCCTGGTGCATCTATTTGGCAACAGCCAGAGCCGCGATTGGCTCGACCATACCCTGGCAGATTACCAAAGCCACGTCCAACAGTTTATTACCAACGCGCAGGATAACAAGGAGACCCTGACCCCATGAACAATTGCATGCTATTGGCCGAAATTGTGCAGGCCCCCCAGCTACGCTACACCTCAGATAACCAAACCCCGGTGGCGGAGTTTTGGGTAGAGTTTCCCCCCCTGAAGGAAAATGACCCAGCCGCTAAGCTAAAGGTGGTGGCCTGGGGTAACCTGGGCCAGGAGGTCCAGGCTAACTACCAGGCCGGCCAGCGGGTGTTACTGGAGGGTCGGTTGGCCATGAACGTCATCGATCGCCCCGAGGGATTTAAAGAAAAACAGGTGGAAATGACCCTGCAGCGCCTCTACGATGCCGGGGCCTTTAGCACCATGGCCATGACCGCCCCTGCCCCCCTCACCCCCCCCACCGCCAGCCCGGCGGCCCCCGCTGCCGTGACTCCTGCATCTGCCACGTCCCCCCGTCCCCCCGTCACCCCCCCTGCCGCCTCTGCCCCTGCCCCTAGCCCCAACTACGACGATATTCCCTTCTAACCTATGTCCGCCAGTCGCCCCGCCGCCATCGAAAAAATTGTCAGCCGCTTTCAACAAACTAGCGACCCCAAGCGCCGCTACGAGCAGTTATTGTGGTTTGCCAAGAAACTTGACCCCCTGCCCGAGCAGGAAAAAACCCCCGAAAATAAGGTGCCGGGCTGCGTCTCCCAGGTATTTGTCACCGCCTGCCTGGACCAGGGAGGGGTGATCTATCGGGCTGACTCCGATGCCCAGATCACCAAGGGGTTGGTGGCCCTACTGGTGCAGGGGATGAACGGCCTTACCCCTGAGCAAATTCTTAGCCTCAGCCCCGACTTCATTAAGGACACGGGGCTGGATGTCAGCCTCACTCCTTCCCGGGCCAACGGCTTTTATAATATCTTCAAGAAAATGCAGCAGATCGCCGCCACCCTGGCCCCATCCCCCCAATTCTCCGCAGACTAAGGACTGGGTCGGGTAGGGGGTTTAGCCGTGTTGATAGATAGGCAAGTCAGTAGCCCCTCTCCCCCATCTTGATTACCTGCCGAGTGTCCTATGGCGAAATTTAGATAAATATGCTAGCTTAACTTAACCATCGATACCAAGCCTAATCCAGCCTTGGCTGGAGCGGAGGACCCAAATCTTGGGGCTCATCCTGGAGCGAACCGTACTCGCTCAGGATGGGGATCTCTCACCCCTCGCCCGTCAGCTAACTCCGTCGGCATTGAGAGAGAACTTAGTGGACAGCTTTTTCACCGTTTCCATAGTTCTCCTACCTACTCCCTTGCATACCGGTAAGGCGGCCATTAATCTTACGGCTGTTAGTTTACTGGTCTGGGCTACGGCATCGGCGTTAATTACACCGTAATGGAGATCCTCCCATGGCAAATTGGGCTGAGCTTGCGGCCTTGACTATCTTTTTCGGCGTTCTGGTCCTAATTATTACGGAGCGGATGCACCTCACCATTGCCGCCTTTCTAGGGGCCATGCTACTGATTTTTCTCCATGTGTTGACCCTAGATGAGGCGATCGCCTACATCGGCAAGAGCCACGCCACCCTAGCCCTATTCTTTGGCGTCATGGTGATGGTGCGGGCCTTTGAACCCACTAATATTTTCCCCTACCTGGCCACCCAGATGGTGGTCAGGGCCAGGGGCGAGGGCAAGCGATTGTTATTGGGCATTGTGGCGATTACCACACCGATCTGTGCGGTTTTACCCAATGCCACAACGGTGATGCTGCTGGCTCCCCTGATTCCCCCCATGGCCCAGGAGATTAATGTCAACTTTGTACCCCTGTTGATTTTGATGGTGTTCGTGGCCAATAGCGCCGGTCTCCTCACCCTGGTGGGGGATCCAGCCACCTTCATTGTCGGTGACGCCATCAACTTGAGTTTTTTAGACTATCTGATCAAGCTGAGCCTGGGAGGCGTGGTGGCCCTGGTGACCATTGTGACCCTGTTACCGATTCTCTTTAAACCGATTTGGAACACCAAACTAGAAAACCTGGATCATCTGCCCCATCCGGTGATTAACCATCCGCGCATGTTAGCCCTGGGGGGGGTGATTGTTGCTCTGGTATTGGTGTTGTTTGTGGTGGGTGAAAGTTTGCCGATTCCTATTTCGCCAGCGGCGGTCGCTCTATTGGGGGCGGCCCTGTGTCTCTTGCTGACCCACCACAGTGGCATTGACTCCGTGCAGCCTATCCTCCGGGATGTGGACTGGAGTACCCTGGTCTTCTTCATGAGCATTTTTGTGCTGATTGGCGGTCTGCAGCACACCGGGGTGATTAGCCATGCGGCCACCGGTCTGGCCTTCCTACTCGGTAAAAATCTAATCCTGGGAACCCTACTCCTGCTGATTACCACCGGATTGCTCTCCAGCGTCATTCCCAATATTCCCCTGGTGGTGGCCATGGTACCCATGCTGAAGGAATACCTGGTTACAGCTAACCTGGCGGGGCCAGAGCTGCTTTCCCAGGGGTTTGCGGGTCAGGTGCCACCCGAAACCTTTCCCCTGTTTGCCGCCATGATGTTCGGCGCCACCCTGGGGGGTAATGGCACCCTGGTGGGGGCTTCGTCTAATATTGTGGCCGCGGGCATTGCAGAGCAACACGGTAAGTCGATTTCCTTTCAAACCTTTCTGGCCTACGGCCTACCAATGATGACCCTGCAATTGATCACCATCGCTGGCTTTGTAGCGGTCAGGTTTCTTCTTTAGGACTGTAGTGGGTGGGGTAAGGAATAAAATACTCCCCATCCAGGTAAAAAAAACTACATGGCTTTCATAATTTTTCCATAAACCAGCCTTTATCTTCGCCTGGTAGCGTTCTTCCTTAGAGCAGAACGTCGCTGAGTCCCGTGACGCTTCTGCAGGTTTGGTGAACTACCCCCGCGAGGCCCCCTATGGCTGGTGAAATCCGCTTGGCAAGCTTTAATGCATTCCTCAACCGTTCTGCGAAGGGTGAGCTGATTCGTGACCTCTCTATCCCCGGCAATCTAAGGGTAGACGACGTGCTGCCCTCCCAAAATCTGACTATTCAAGAAGCGGCTGTCTTTTGGCCCAGGGCCAATGAGGAAAATTTTGACCTGGTGGGCGACTTCCCCTTCCCCAGTTCTGACCACCGCTTGCTCTACGCCGGTGTTACCCTGGCGCGCACCGGGGCCAGCCAGAACCGCCAGTCTGTCAGTGGTTACGAGTTTTTGGGAGGAGTCACTATTCCCACCAGCACCCTGTTTGAGGGTACTGAAATCGGCGGATTGTCTGGCCTGGTCTACGACCCTTCCCGTAGCTTGTACTACGCCATTGCGGACGATCGCAGCCCCGCCGCCCGCTTCTACACCCTGGGCATTGACCTCAGCGATGGCGAACTGAACGAGGGTGATGTGGCCTTCCAGGCCGTCACCCAACTGCTAGATGCCAACGGCCAACCCTTCGCTGATGGGAGCCTCGACCCCGAAGGCATTGCCCTGACTGGCATCGGCACCCTCTACATTTCCTCCGAGGGGGATGCCAACACCCTGGTTGACCCCTTTGTGCGGCAGTTTTCCCTTCAAAACGGTCAGCAGATTAGCGAACTGCCCATTCCCGCCAAGTACCTGCCCACCGCCGATCGCTCCACGGGCATTCGCAACAACGCCGCCTTCGAGAGCCTTACCCTCAGCCCCGACCAGCGTTTTCTCTACACTGCTACGGAGAATGCCCTGTTCCAGGATGGCCCCGCCGCCAGCCTGGAAACCGGCAGCCTCAGCCGCATCCTCCAGTTCGACCTCAGCACCGGGCTACCGGTGGCCGAAACCGTTTACGAAGTGGATGCTGTACCCAACGAACCAGTGCCCGCCGATGGCTTTGCCACCAACGGCCTGGTGGAACTGCTGGCCCTGGATAACAACGGTACCTTCCTGGCCCTGGAGCGAGCCTTTTCCGCTGGGGTGGGCAACACCGTGAAACTCTACCAGGTGAATGCCCAGGGCGCGTTGGATGTATTCCGTATCGCCTCCCTGTTCCGGGATGAGCCGGTGGAGGTGGATGGTGAAATCCTTGACCCAGCCTCCTTCGAGGTCGATCCCACCGTCATCAAAACGGAACTGTTGGATTTTGCCGACGACCTCGGCATCACCCCCGACAACCTGGAGGGTATCGCCCTGGGGCCGGTGCTACCCGATGGCCGCCAATCTTTGATTGTGGTGAGCGACAACAACTTTAGCACCACCCAAACCACCCAATTTCTCGCCCTGGCCCTGGAGTTTCAGACCATTCCCGCCGCCCTGCCAGTGCTGGAAACTGCCTACACCGTAGACGATGCCCTGGAGTTTGACCCGCTGAACATTCTGCTGGTCAACGACGATGGCTTTGGGGCCGAGGGCATTGAGGTGATGTACAACGCTCTGCTGGCGGCGGGCCACACCGTTACCCTGGTGGCGCCTAAGGAACAGCAGAGCGGCCAGGGCACGTTAATCAACGTAGACCGCATCTTCCAACCCACGGAGGTGGTGGAATTTGCCCCTGGCCAGTGGTACGTGGATGGCAGCCCGGTACTGACCACCCTGGCCGCCCTGGACTTCATCCTCGATGACGAAGCCCCGGATCTGGTGATTTCAGGCATCAACGAAGGGGAAAACGTTGGGGCCAGCATTGCGATTAGTTCCGGTACCGTCAGCGCTGCGTCAACGGCAATTCAGCGGGACATTCCGGCCATTGCCGTCAGTGCGGGCACCGTGCGGGACAAGAATTTCCAGATTGACGAAGAAGCCCTGGCCGCCGCCTACGACCTCAGCGCTAAAACCGTGGTGAATCTGGTCGAGCAACTGCAACGTACCTACGGGGAAGACCTGCTGCCGGAGGGTGTGGGCCTCAACGTTAACATCCCCGCTGTGGTAGAAAAGGTGGAAGGGGTAGCCCTTACCCTGTTGGATGAAACCGGCACCTTTGATCTGTTTGTCGATCACATTGCGCCCGGTGTGGCGGGGCTGGTGTTTGCGCCAGGTCAACCCCTGACCCCAGACGCCATTACCGTGGCCGACTCTGAGGGCCAGAACTTCCTGGCCAACTTCATCACCGTTAGCGCCATCGACGGCGACTGGACGGCCAGTAACAACACCCGCGTACAGTTGCAAAACCGCCTCGCCGCCGCCCCTGAAACCCCCGCCGTTACACCCCTCACCATTCTGCTGACCAACGATGATGGCTTTGACGCCGAGGGCATTGAGGTTGCCTACGAGGCGCTGACCGAGGCTGGTCACACCGTCATTCTGGTTGGCCCCAAGGAGCAGCAGAGCGGCACTGGCACGGCTCTGGATGTGGACAAAATTTTGCAACCCCTGGAAGTCGTCAATGTCGAAGGCAACAAATGGTTTGTGGATGCCGGGGTGCGCACCACCACCTGGGCCGGGTTGGATTCCGTACTGCGGGGCGAGCGGCCTGACCTGGTGATTTCCGGCATTAATGAGGGCGAAAACATTGGCCCCGGCGGGGCAGTGTCCTCCGGCACCGTGAGTGCGGCGGTGACGGCGCTGCTGCGGGATGTGCCCGCTATGGCCATCAGCGCCGGGGTAGATTTCACCGATGAGAGCGGTGCTGCCACCCGCACCGCTTACCATGCCGGGGCCGATTACCTGGTAACGCTAATTGCCCAACTCCAGGCCACCCAGGGCGACCAGGCCGATCTTCTACCATCCGGGATTGGCCTGAACATCAACGTACCGGCCCGCTTTCCAGAGGGGGTAGACGGCATCCAGGGAACTGCCTTTACCAACTACGATGGCGTGGATCCCTTCATCATTGACTTTGGCCCCATCTCTGACACAGCGGCGGGGTTGCGATTTGCGCCCTTTGAATTACCCGCAGGTGAACCCGTGGATCCGACCTCTGAGGGTGGTCAGTTTCTCTCCGGCTTCATCACCGTGACGCCGTTGGATGGCGACTGGAGTGCCCCGGCGCTGGAGCAGGAACTGGTGGATCAACTGCTCACTGCCCCTGAACCAGAGCTGACTGGCGACTCCGACGATCCGGCCATTTGGGTACACCCCACCGACCCGGCCAAAAGTGTGGTGCTTGGAACGCTGAAGGATGGCGGCCTGGTCAGCTTTGACCTGCAGGGCAATATTCTGGAAACCTTTCGCCCTGCTGACTTTGGTGATATTCGCTACAACAATGTGGATGTGGTTTACGGCTTCACGGGCATGGGGATGGGCGGTGAAGTTGAGACGGATCTGGCGGTGCTGAGCGATCGTCAAAACGATACCCTGGCCATCCTTGCCATTGACCCAGACACCGGCACAATTACCGATGTCACCTCTCCGGATATCCCGGAAACCATCTTTGGGGTAGACAACGGTGAGGCCACCGCCTACGGCCTGGCCACCTACACCAGCCCAGTTACTGGTAGGGTCTACGCCTTTGTCACCCAGGCCAGTGGGAATTTGGTGGCCCAGCTAGAGCTAATTCCCCAGGTGGGCCCGGCGGATGAGTTTTTTGTTACCGCCGAGGTGGTTCGCACCATTGAACTGCCGGTGCCCACCGGTGACCCGGTCGATTCTCAATCCGAAGGGCTGGTGATTGATCAGGAGCTAGGCGTACTCTACGTGGCGCTGGAAAACGAAGTGGGTATTTTGCGCTTCTCCGCAGAGCCGGACGGCGGCAACGACTTTACCCTGGTGCAACCCATCGATCGCGAGGGTCTGGTGCCTGATATTGAGGGGCTGAGTATTTACTATGGCGCCAATGGCAGCGGCTACCTGCTGGTTAACAGCCAGGGCGACTCCTCCTACGCCGTGTTCACCCGCGACGGTACTAACGAGTACCTGGGCAACTTTGTGGTGGGGGCCAACGGTGACATCGACCAGGTGAACGAGTCCGACGGGCTGGATGTGATCAACGTCCCCCTTGGCCCCGACTTCCCCAACGGCTTGCTGGTCTTGCAGGACGGCGCCAACGATCCGCAAAACCCCGTCCAGGATGACGAACAGTTGGAAAACAACAGCACTAATTTCAAGTTCGTACCTTGGGGTTCCGTGGCCAACGTCTTCCCAAATCCCTTACAAATCGACACCACCAGCTTCGACCCGCGCAATCCCCAAGTATTCTCCCTGGTCAACGGCGTGGGCAGTGGGGATGTGAGCCAGGATGCCGTGATGCTCTGGGCGCGCAGCACCTTCCCGGGCGATGTCACCTTTGCCTATGCCACCGACAGCAGCTTCAGCTCCATCCTGGGCACCGTTACCGCTACGGTGACGGACATCAACCAGCCGGTGAAGGTGCATATCACCGGGCTGGAGGCTGGCACTGAGTACGTTTACCGCGTCACTGATGCGGCGGGCGATGTGGAAACGGGTCGCTTTGTTACCGCAGCTCCCCTGGGCGATCGCACCGGCCTCACCTTTGGCATTGCAGGGGACTGGCAGCAGGCACCGCCCTACCCCATCCTCACCAGTGCCGCCGATCTCAACCTGGACTTCTTTGTGAAGCTGGGCGATACCATCTACGCCGACCTGGAAACCCCCGCCACCCCCGGCGTTAGCCAGGCCCGCACCCTGGAGCAGTTCCGGGCCAAGCACAGCGAAGCGCTCAGCCCCCGCCTTGGCCTCAGCGCCACGGCGGATCTGTACAAGACCACTTCTATCTTCGCCACCATTGACGACCACGAAATTGTCGATAACTTTGCCGGTGGTGCGGCGCCTGGGGAGTCTCCCGATGCGCCGGATATTGGCTCGTCCCCTGACCCCCTGTTTACCGACAACGTGCCCTTCGTCAACGAAACCCAGGCCTACAAAGACGCGCTGCAAGCCTACCAGGAGTACCACCCGATCCAGGATCGAGTCTACGACACCCCCGGCGACCCCCGCACCGATGGCAAGCCCCAACTCTACCAGGCCCAGAACTTCGGTAGCGATGCTGCTCTGGTGGTGTTGGATAGCCGCTCCTTCCGGGATGTGCAACTGCCTCCGGTAGATTTGAGCAATCCGGCGCCCTTCCTGGTCAGCACCTTTGACCCCAGCCGTACCCTGTTGGGCCGTCCCCAGGTGGAACTGCTCAAGCAAGACCTGCTGGCGGCGGAAGAAAACGGCGTCACCTGGAAGTTCGTGGTCATCCCAGAGCCGATCCAGAACTTTGGCGTAGTCAATGCTGAGGATCGATTTGAGGGTTATGCCGCCGAGCGCACGGAAATCCTCAAGTTCATCACCGACAACGACATCGACAATGTGGTGTTTATGGCGGGGGATTTTCACGGCACCATCGTCAACAACCTCACCTACCAGGAAGGGCCAAGTCAAGCTCAAGTGGCTACCAACGCCTTTGAAGTGGTGACTGGCCCCGTCGCCTTCTTCGAGGGGCGCTTTGGGCCAGCGGTGGCCAACATTAGCCTGGCCGCCGGGTTGCTGACCCAGGAGCAATTCAACTTCTATAACGCCCTGCCCATTGCCCCCGACCCCGACAGCGCCCTGAACGACCGGGATGACTTCATCAAACAACTGCTGGTCACCCAAACGGACCTACTGGGCTACGACCCAGTGGGCCTCAACACCAACCTGCCCCAGGCCGATGGGCTGATTGAGGCCACCCTGCTCCAGGGGGATTATGTCGCTGTTCACAACTACAGTTGGACGGAGTTCGACATCGCAGCAGAAACCCAGGTCCTCACCGTTACCACCTACGGCATCGATGCCTACAGAGAAGCCGATGTGCTGACTAACCCCGATGCGGTGCTGGGGCTGACCCCACGCATCATCAGCCAGTTTGAGGTGACGCCTCAGATATAGTGGTTTTCGATAACTCGTCGGGCAGCGGATCGTCAAAATCATCGGCCATCCCACAGGGAGCATCTTGGTGAAGTCCAGCGACTCAGGCTTTGGGGGCAGGTTGACGCAGTTTTTGACCTAGGAAGGCGGCACCCTACCTGGGAGCCCTAGTGCCTAAAGTGTACGCCGTTGTCTAGACAGTTAGGGTAGGAATTTAAAAATGACGCATCCACGAGCAAACCCATACCATCGATAGTAGTCATTGGCTCCCTTGGCGGCGATCGATAACCGGAAACAAGGAGCTGAAAACCAGTCATCAAAGGCTTTTCAGCGCCACCGCTGGGGTGAGCATGATCACCTGTTGACTATCCACAATAAAGCCGGAAATACCGTAAT
>JBEIGU010000003.1:0-68088 GCA_040381765.1 Leptolyngbya sp. | reverse complement strand
TCGGTGCATTTGGTTTGGATCAACGGACACAAGGAGGTCATTAAGCTGACGCAGACCCAAGAGCATATTTTGCACTTCCTGGGTGCGGCCTGCCAACGATATTATTTTCTGTCTTGATTAACCTGCTGAATGTGCGTTAGAGGTTGTTTGAAAAGGGTTGTCCCAGGTATATTTTGCCGCCAAGGGACTGCCAAAACACTGGATTTTGCCATAATTGTCCTGCTCCATAGGTATAATCTGAGACCCTCTTTGGCTTTTCAAAAAACCTCTTAGGCTGGTCCAGTCCATTACTCATTCATATCTTTGTAGGTGGCTACGGCGGAAGGAGAAATACGATTGAGGTAACGGAAAATCCAGTATTTAAACACCGTATCCAGGATCACTGGGAAAGTGGCGATAAAGAGAAAGATAAAGTCCCGACTGGCGGGCAGCCCCAGGTGGCGAGACAATCCTTCCAGAATAATTTCCCAACCGTGGGGGGAGTGAAAGCCCACAAAGGTATCGGTAAATAGAATAATGATGAAAGCCTTGGCGCTATCGCTCAGACCGTAGACGATCTCATCAATAAAGGACTTGAGGTTAGCGACCTCTGGCTTACAGAACACTAACAACAAGGCAAAGGCGATGGCGGCCAGGAGATCGGCAAAGACATTCTTAAGGGCATTGGCACTGCGATGTCGGTATTCCTCCTCAATCTCTGCGGCTTTCTCCCTGACTCGCTCTTCAATAGCCGTCTCGGAAAGGGCAGGATTCTTGCTGATCAGGGTCTCAAACCGTAACCGCTCTTCAAAGTTTTTCAGTTCATGCAAGGCCTCTTCCTCCATCTCGATGTTCAGAAAAACCTCCGCCGGGGTATCTGGCCGTAGCCGTTCTACCACGGGCCCAACCACAAAGGTTTTGGTAAATTGTTGGGTGAGCAGGGGCACGATTACCATCAACAGCAGCAGGCGAATGGCCCCGGTGGTTCTGACCTTAGAGCGTCGAAAATCCTGGATTATCTCTTGCTCAGAGTTAGGATCCAAATCCTGACGGATGCGATCTACGGTGCGCAAAATAGATCGGGGCAGAACGTTAACGTGGTCAATCAGACTATCACCGGGGTTACCGGTTTGACCAGGGTCACGGGGGGTTGGGATTTCTCCTTGCTTAAGGCCACCGTAGGATTCCAGGCGAGAGGGGGATTGCCCAAGCCGACCTGAGCTTTGCCCCTCCAGCCCTGGTCTGGCCCCATCCGTCAGGGTAATCAGGCGATTGGTCGAGTCATCTAGATTTTGGTAACGCCCTAATACCTGATCAATTAACTGCAATTGGCGAAACCAAATCGCCTGGCGGTCCGCCCGGCTAATGGCGAGGTCGTCAGTGGTATCCCTGGGTAGCTCTACCTCTACAACCGATGAATTAGATATCCGCGTGACCGTACGACTGGCTCGAAACAGGGCTAGTCGCACTCGGATTAGGTTGAGATTTTTCTTCAATTCCCCCTGGAAATAGGCCATTGCCCCCTCTCCATAGTTGCCATAGCGGGAGGCAATTGGGTTGCCGCCAAAGTACTCGCGCTCCATGGTCTCAATTGCTTGGGCCGCTTCGTAGGCTTGGCTGAGGGCTCGTTCTGACGTGCGGGAAAACCAGTGCTGGGCGTCACGGAGAAAGTTTGGGATGGCCATGGCTAGGGAAGGGTGGGACTAAGTAAAGGTATCAATGTCGATAAGGCTACAATCCTGACCTACGGTAGAAGCCGCCTGGATAGAGAGGAAAGGATTATAGTTGATCCCCGCCCTAGATAATGGATTTTTGTTTACTGACCCAACGGGTAAGGGGATCAACTTAAGCCGGCAGACACGGATGGATAGGGAATTCAGGAGCCTTTGGTGAGTCGGTAAGCAGGCTCCTACCGGATTACTTTGGCCACCTGACCCCTCCCCCAATAGAACTAGAACATCCCCTATTGCACGGCTACCTCCAGACAAATCAAGCAGGAGCGGAGAGAACAGTTTACAAAAAATCATGTTTGTTCAGGAAATTTAATGTTCTAGAGGTAATTGCCTTCTTGATTGAAACGTTTTTCGAAAATATACCAATAAAGGTTAAATAATCTAGAAAAGCCCAGTCAATCTGGAGTGCCGGATTTACTATGGGAATTGAAATTTAGAGCACGGCGTCCTATGGATTCTATACAGGCACAGGTCGTTGTTTTGACCGATAAAGTTGACGCTCTCCATAAAATGATTGATCAGATCAATGCTCAAATTTCCATAATCCTCGCTACGGCTCAGGAGGCGAGCAGTGAGGCATCTTACCTAATTCCAGCCGTCCAAGATCATGGCCAGTTTTATAACCAAAGTCTCCTAGATGCGGTGTGTGAACACAAGGATGTTTTGGTAGACAGTGCCTATATTGCCATGGATCGTCATCCTCACCAAGCTAATTTTTCCCAAGATATTCAGATTCAGCGTCTGACCGCCCAGCTAACTGCCGCCTACAATCGTATCGCCGCTCTTGAGGAGCAATTACTAGCGACCCGAGTCCATCTATAAAAGGATCGTCTTCCTAGGGCCCTGACATGGTTCAATAAAAGGAATCTTGATACCTGCTAAGGAGACGAATGATGGGTTTTTTGGCATTCGTGGTTTTTCTTGCCCTGATGGTGGGGTTAGCCTTAGGTCTTTACTTCGGCCTACGACTAGTCAAACTGATTTAGACCTGGTCAGAGGTTGTTTGAACAGCCAAAGAGAGTCTCAACCTATACCTATGGAGGGAGTAGGACGATTTCCTCAGAATTCAACCAACCTCTCAGATGGATTTTAGGCTGTAGGACGTCTTTGGCATTGTTTTAAGGATGGCAGCGCTTCACCGGTCGCTAGTAACTCTGACACCGTCACGAAGCGATAGCCCTGGGTTCCGTAGGTGGTCAGTATGTTTTCTACCAGGTCAACTGTGTTTTGGCGGTTGACCCTAGGATCCCCGGGGTCAGCTCCAGCGATGGCATCATGGAGCAGAATAATGGCCCCAGGCTTCAGTTGCTGCTCGAGATCAGCTGCCATAGTTGCTACAGGCCGAGAGGCCCAGTCCATTAGGTCGATATCCCACATAATCAAGGTACGTCCCAGGGGTTTAACGGTTGAGGTGACGGTTAAGCCGGCTCGACCGTAGGGCGGTCGAACATAAACTGGATCAGGGTATTGGACTTGTTTGAGGACGGCATCGGTCTGGCTGATTTCTTCCTGAACCGTGGGGGGCAGGGAAAAATCCAGGTTAGGATGATTAAAGGTATGGTTACCCAACTCATGACCTGCTGCCATCAAATCCTTAAGGATGGCGAGATGCTCTTGACCCCGGCGGCCCAGGACAAAGAAGGTGGCCCTAGCCTGATAGCGTTTTAGGAGATCAGCGATCGCTGGGGTGTACTGGGGGTCTGGCCCATCATCAAAGGTTAGGGCTACCCATTTTTGAGGTGTCTCTATACAAAAGACCGCTGTTCCAAACAGCTTAGGTAATATAAACCGCTGAGGCCAGAGGTAAACTATGCTCACAGCCACAACCAGGGTTAAGAGAAAAGCTATAAGGGCCTTAAGGGGTTCAGGTAGGCTCTGCCTACGTCGATAGGGAGCTCGAGTCATGGAATTAGTTAATTTCTTAAGTAATCTTTTCCTCTAATTTAATTGATTTTCCCTCCCCTAGATTTTTGGTAGCTTTTGCATCACTGCTAGCAACAACCAGCCCAGTACATTTACCCGGGCATCGTAGAAGGGCATATCAAAGACTCCAAACAAGGTGGTACCGACAAAGCTAAGCCAATAACCCGTGGCCAGGACGTACTCTCTGTGAGGTGCCCCCCGGATCAGAGCTACCGTGGCCCGTAGAAGAATTCCCCCCACCACCAGGGTTAAACCCAGGGTAAAGGGCAGGCCTGCTTCGGCGGCCAGGGTCAACCACAGATTATGGGCATGGGGAAGCAGGTCATCCGGGGCGGCGAAATCCGCTGGATTATAGAGTTGTTTGAAGGTACCCAACCCGCTGCCCAACCAGGGGTGTTGAGGAATCATCTCCAGGGCCAACCGCCAGGCATCCAGCCGGAGGGTAGCGGTGCTGAGGGCGGTCATCAGGCTGCGCCCCCCCACCCCCCACACCAAAATCGCCAAAACCATTGCGGTAAACAGGGCCAGGACTGCCCAGAGCAGCGATCGCACCGATCGCACCAACATAAAGAACAACCCTAGCTGCAGCCCCGCCACCAGCAATCCATTCCGGGATCCGGAACAGAAAATACCCACCAGAGCCAGACTGGTAGACCCATAGATAACATAGCTCAAGCGGTTGGGGGACCGGCCTAGGCGATCGGCAGAGAGGCTCAGTCCTAAGCCTAAAATAATTACCAGGTAACTGGCTAGCACATTGGGATGGCCAAACACTGAGTCAGCCCGATGGCCGCGGTCAGGTTCCAGGTACAACCAGTTCAGCCAGGGATGCCCGCTCCAACGTGCCAGGTTGGCAGGGGCCTTGAGATAAAACTCTAGTAGGGCCCGTAGGGAGATCGGTAAGCTGGCCAGCACTAAGCCATGGGCCCAACGGCGAAGGGTAAGCCAGGGCTGGGGGAGTTGACCGATTGCCACGACCAAGCTGGCATAGAAAATGAAAAAGGGCCAGAAGTTCAAAGCCTCGAGGGCTGACTCCAGGGGGTTCTCCGAGACGGCCACACTGAGACCCAGGAGCAGGGTTAACCCGATCCACCCTTGACTGTAGAGCGGAGACCACACCTCTCGGCCCCACCGCCACAGCCACACTAATAGGGCTAACCCCAATCCCACCAGGGCTGCATAGCTGAGGTAGGGCAAGATTAGCAAGCTAAAGTAAACTAGGTGCTCAAGGGGAAGTCGGGCCGTCCTGGGGGTTTGGGTCACGCTAGTAAGCTCCGTCCCCAGTGATTACCACCCAAACCGTACGGAGGAGGATATAGATATCCAGCCATACGGACCAGTTTCTGACGTAGTAGGCATCCAGGTTGACCCGTTCAGGGTAAGAGATGTTATTGCGACCCGACACCTGCCACAGCCCCGTCAAACCCGGCAACACCCGGGTATAAAGCTTGTAGGTATCAGCGTAACGGGGAATTTCTTCGCCGACGATAGGGCGGGGCCCCACCATGCTCATCTCTCCCCGCAGCACATTCCACAGCTGGGGGAGTTCATCCAGGCTGGTGCGCCGCAAAAAGTGACCAACCCGGGTAATGCGAGGGTCGTAGCGTAGCTTACGGTCCGCTTGCCACTGCCGCCGCAGCTCTGGATTTGCTTGGAAGTACTTGTCTAACACCTGGTCAGCATTTTGCACCATAGAACGAAACTTCCAAGCCATGAAGGGCAAACCATTACGACCTAGGCGTTTCTGACCATAGAACACGGGACCAGGAGAATCCAACTTGACTAAAACCGCAAGGAGCAGCAGCAGGGGGAGGAGCAGCAATCCTAACAGACTAGTTAAGATCATATCCAGGAGTGCCTTAGTGACCCGTGACCCTGGCAAAAGCAGACGTTGGCTGATTTCTAACCCCAACACTCCGCCCAGATCCTTAGCCCCTACCCAAAGGCTAGCTAAACCGAATAAATCCGGGATCATCAACAGGTGAGCAAAGCTATGGCCGTACTGCTCCAGAATGGTGAGTAAACGCTGCCGGTTTACCCCTGGGATAGCAACTATAGCATAGTGAATATCCCGTTGACGGGCCAGCATCGGCGCCGCCGCCAGGGCCCCCACCACTGGAATACCGCACAGGTAACCGCGCCGTTCTGGATTGTCATCCAACACCGCCACGGGCTTTAAGCCAAACCAGGGTTGTTGCTGTAGGGTCTGAATCACCATAGCCCCGGTGCGGCCCGCACCTAAAATTAATACCGGATAGCCCCACCAGTCACAGCGAGCAAACAGTTGGCGGACCAGCAGTCGACCCAGGAGGACAAACCCTAGAGATAGTAGCCAGGCCATTAAAAAGACCCCACGGGAATAGGTTTCCCCCTGCCGCACCAGGAAAACCCCAGACCCTAGCACCAGATAGATAAAACTAGTGCATACCACCATCCGCCTCAGTTCCTCCACCGGGCTTACACAGACTCCTGGGTATAGCCCAGCCAGGGTGTAGGCCAGGATGAAGACCGCCAGGATAGGCCACAGTTGCCAGTAGAGAACGGGGATATACTTGCCATCAAAGGCTAAACGGACATAGACACTGATAACGCTGGCTAACCCCAGGGCCAGCACATCAGCGCTGACCAGCAGCCCAACCATGGGTATAGACCGGGTCGACATTCTTACAGAGGCAATGACTGGATTAACCGCCTGCTGCACAATAAACATAGCCTCACACCCTGCTACCTTAACGAGATTACTCTAGACTATGGCCCTGTTGAAACTTCATCCATTGTTGCCGCAGCCAATCCACCAACTGCTGTTGAAATCGCTGTTCTGAAAACCCCTCGGCATGGTGGCGAATCCTCTCGACATTGAAATTACCCTGGTTAGCCTCAAAATAGATCACCGCCTCCACCAAATCCGCTGGGCTTTGATCTTGAAATAAAACCCCGGTTTGGTCAGGAATCACCGTCTCGGCACTGCCACCCCGGCCGTAGGCAATCACCGGTGCGCCGGCAGCTTGGGCCTCGACCACGGTAATGCCAAAATCTTCCTCAGCAGTAAATACGAAGGCTCGACAACGCTCCATATAATCAGACACGACGCCATCGTCGGGGTTCCTGAGGAAGGTGATGTTAGCCTTGGCGGCCCGCTGTAACTGGCTGAAGGCCGGGCCATCGCCAATCACCACCAGGGGTTTGCCTAATTGGTTAAAGGCGGCGATCGCCAGGTCGACCCGCTTGTAGGGTACGCAGCGGGAGACCGTTAGATAGAAATCCTGGCGAGGACGATGGCAGTTAAACCGTTGCACCGCCACCGGTGGATAAATCACCTTGGCGGGGCGACGGTAGGTTTTCCAGATGCGTTTGGCTACGTAGCCAGAGTTCGCCAGAAAACTATCCACCCGGTGGGCTGTAGTCACATCCCAGAGGCGTAGGTAATGGAGAACCAGACGAGTGGCCCAGGTGCGGGGTCCCCGACCCAACTGATGCAGATACTGGTGCTGTAGGTCCCAGCCATAGCGAATGGGGGTATGGACGTAGCTAACATGCAGCTGATCGGGACGGGTAATCACCCCCTTGGCCACCGCATGGTTACTGGAGATCACCAAATCATAGGAGCTCAGGTCAAACTGCTCAACCGCCAGGGGCATGAGGGGTAGGTACTGGCGAAAATGACGCCGGGCCAGGGGTAGGTGCTGAATAAAGGAGGTGTGCACCCGGGTATGGGGGGGGATGCGGGGAGGGGCGTGACCTACTGGAAAATTGACCAGACTAAACAGGTCAGCCTGGTGAAATAGCCCCAACATCTGTTCCACTACCTTTTCTGAACCGGCTCGTGCCTCCAACCACTCGTGGATAATGGCAACCTTCCCAGGGAAGCCCTGCTCGGAGGTGAAGAAATGGTCAGCTTTAAGGACAGGTGGCATTACCTAGTATACCACTGTAGTTAATGGACACCTGGGATCCACTGCCCGGTTTGCCTCCCGATAGATCGGTGACCTGCACCGGGTAACTGCCCCCGGTGGGAGGACTGGCGGTGCCCGTATAGAGGGGTTGTCCCTGATTATTACTGCCCTGACGGGTGAGGGGGCTATCGAAGGTATTTTTAGTTTCCATATTTTGGAAACGGACTAAATTGAAGCCATTGGCATCGTAGAAGGCGGTAAAGGCCAGGGCTTCCATGCGGCCTTGACACTGACTACTCTGGGTGGCCCGACTAGCTAACGGTTGGCCCCGTCCAGCGAGATTGACAAAGTCACTGCGGACCCAGCCCTCCGCACCGGATTTTTCAAACTTGACATAGTACCAGAGACCGTCGCTCCCCTGGGCCGATCGCAGCAGTTGCACCGGATCCCCCATTAAGCCGTAACCCTTGGCGGCTGTACTGGTGCTGGGTCCAGATCGGAGATTAATCCGTGAGCCCGGCTCGCTGCTTATCAACTGGGCTGGTTGCGGAGGATTCAGGGCTGTGCCCAAACCGTTGGGCTCGGCGGTGGCGGCACCAGGGGAAACCGGTTGGGTCGGCCCAGGAGAAAGGGGGGCTGGCTCGGAGGGAGGTTGGGGCTGGGGGGCAGGGACCGGCTGCACCTCTTCCGGTAGGGCCTCAGTCTGGCTAGTAGCCTCCCCCTGCTTGCCGCCGCCACAGCCGCCGCCGCCGAACCCGAAGAGGGCACAGAGGCTGAGAAGGAGTAACCGACTGGGCCAATTCATAGTCATACCCCGTAGCAAAGGTTAAGAATTAGTAAAAGTTAGGAAAAATTCACCAGAGATAGCATAGCGCCTAGGGGGTCTTCTAGCCTACTGGGAAGCCTCAGATTGCAGCTGGGCCAACAACCAGTTAGCCATAGTAGCCCGCCGGGTTAGGCGGGGTACTATGGCTAACTGGTTAACGGTATACCCCCTAAAGCCAAGTTTTTCCTTGAGGAGTTGCTTGTGTTGGGGGGGCAGGGAACGGCTGAGTTTGATGGTGGCCGGTCGACTGGCGATAAAGTCCGGCGGTTCGGGGTAGGTTTCCGTCCAGTCGGGGGCAACCCCGTCACTGCCCCAGCGATCGCCCTGGGCATCGTAACGATACCCCAGCTGATACCACACCAGTTGGTTAACCACCGCATCCGTCAACTGATCGTTAAGAATGGCCCAGATAGTATCGGTGCACAGGGGTGGCAGGGATGGGGACATATGTCAGGCTTTCCGTATAATCAGAACTTCGGCGAAACGGCAAACAACCAGTAATATAAGCCCTGTAGCTCAGTAAGCAGGACACCAGCATGGGCCGTGCCGATAAAGTTGTTTTAGCCTATTCCGGCGGGGTTGACACCACCGTTTGCATTCCCTACCTGATGCAGGAGTGGGGGGTAAAGGAAGTGATTACCCTGGCGGCTGACCTGGGTCAAGGGGATGAACTGGAGCCGATCCGCCAGAAAGCCCTGGATGCGGGGGTAACCGAGTCCCTGGTGGCGGACCTGACGGCGGAATTTATTCGCGACTATGCCTTTCCCGCTATTCAAGCCAATGCCCTCTACGAAAATCGCTATCCCCTGTCCACCGCCCTGGCTCGCCCCCTGATCGCCAAGGCCCTGGTGGAGGCCGCCGATCGCTACGGCGCCGATGCCGTGGCCCATGGTTGTACTGGTAAGGGCAACGATCAGGTTCGTTTCGATGTGGCCATCGCCGCCCTCAACCCCGAGCTTAAGGTGCTCGCCCCCGCTCGGGAATGGGGCATGGGTCGGGAGCAAACCATTGCCTACGGAGAGGGCCATGGTCTGAGTTTTCCGGTAAAAAAGTCCAGCCCCTATAGCATTGATCGCAATCTGCTCGGTCGCAGCGTTGAGGCCGGTCCCCTGGAGGACCCGATGAATGAGCCCATGGAGGAGGTGTTCCTCATGACCCGGGCGATCGAGCACACCCCCGATCAGCCGGAATACGTGGAGATCGGCTTTACCCAGGGCCTGCCCACCCACCTGAACGGCCAGGCCCTGGCGCCGGTGGCCTTGATCACAGAGTTAAATGCGATCGCTGGCCGCCATGGCGTTGGCCGCATTGACATGATTGAAAATCGTCTGGTGGGGATTAAGTCTCGGGAAATCTACGAGGCGCCGGCCCTGTTGGTGTTAATTGACGCCCACCGCGACCTGGAAAGCCTTACCCTCACCGGTGATGTCACCCATTACAAGCGTAACATCGAGGAAACCTACAGTCGACTAGTCTACAACGGTCTCTGGTATAGCCCGTTGAAGTTGGCTCTGGATGCTTTTATTCAACAAACCCAGGAACGGGTGACCGGTACCGTGCGGGTGAAGCTCTTTAAGGGGAATGCCCGGGTGGTGGGACGGCGGTCTGACCTGGCCCTCTACAGTGAAACCCTA
Source organism: Leptolyngbya sp. (assembly GCA_040381765.1). Taxonomy (GTDB): domain Bacteria; phylum Cyanobacteriota; class Cyanobacteriia; order Phormidesmidales; family Phormidesmidaceae; genus Nodosilinea. The sequence goes on along the minus strand of JBEIGU010000003.1, from coordinate 58,100 downwards.
TCCACCTACAGCGATGACGATCAATTCGATCACCGCGCCGCCGAGGGCTTCATCTACGTCTGGGGCCTGCCCACCCGGGTATGGGCGGAGCAAGTGCGCCAGGATGGCTAGAACCCCATGGCCCTGGCCAGGGTATCCAGGTCAGGGCTCAGGCCCGCCTTGACCTGGTTCTGACTGTGGGTAATAGCGGTGTCAGGATCTTTTAAACCATTGCCGGTCAGCACGCACACCACCGTTGCCCCAGCTGGCACCTGGTCCTTAACCTTGAGTAGGCCAGCCACGGAGGCGGCGCTGGCGGGTTCACAAAACACCCCCTCCAGAGCTAATAACCGGTAGGCCTCCAGGATCTCTGCATCGGTAACCGCGGTGAAGCAACCCTGGCTGGCATGCCGTACCGCCTCCGCCCGTTGCCAATTGGCTGGGTTGCCAATGCGGATAGCCGTCGCCAGGGTCTGGGGATCGCTGACCACCTCACCCCTCACCAGGGGAGCAGCCCCCGCCGCCTGAAACCCCATCATCCGAGGCAAACGCTGACAGCGTCTCTGCTCATGGTACTCACAAAAACCCATCCAGTAGGCGGTAATATTCCCGGCATTACCGACGGGAATACAGAGCCAGTCTGGGGCATCCCCGAGGCTATCCACCACCTCAAAAGCGGCGGTCTTCTGCCCCTCCAGGCGAAAGGGATTGACGGAGTTGACCAGGGTCACCGGGTAGAGCTCGGCCAGCTCCCGGACCCGATCTAGGGCGGTATCAAAGTTACCTTGAATAGCTAGCACCTCGGCCCCGTAGAGCAGGGCTTGGGCTAGTTTCCCCAGGGCTACGTAGCCATCGGGGATAAGGACAAAGGCTCGCATCCCTGCCCGCCGGGCATAGGCCGCCGCCGCCGCCGACGTATTGCCCGTACTGGCGCAGATCACCGCCTCCGCCCCCGCCTCCTTGGCCTTAGAAATGGCCATGGTCATCCCCCGATCCTTAAAGCTGCCAGTGGGGTTAAGGCCATCGTACTTCACCCAAACCGTTATCCCCTGACCCACCTGGGCTGCCAACCCCGGCATGGGAATTAGGGGAGTGTTGCCCTCCCGCAGGGTAATCACCGGGGTTTGAGCGGACACCGGTAGGTAGGGGTGGTAGGTCTCAATCAGGCCAGGCCAGGGCTGGATGGCAGCAGGGGTGCGAAAGGCAGGCGGGGTCAGGCTAGTAGTCACGGTCAACTCGCGGAGTAAGGACGCCAGGGGTAGAGCCACCCGAGGCTAAGAAAAACATGCTGATCTTAGCGAAATTCCGCCCCCTTGCAGTACATTAGGGCCTAGCCAGCGGTTCATGCTCACCTCGGTCATGCTACTTATAGGGAGAAGCGGAAACTCTCAAACAATTTCTGTAGTGGTAAGTTTGAACTCTGGGTTTGACCAGAAGGCCGGTGCTCCCTCAAATAGCTACATCCATAACGTCAACGTTTAGAACGTCTAGACAGACTAATTCAAATACCTTAATGTTTTACTAGGTACATTCTCCCATAACATTTTTCAAAAAGAAATTCCATGGACAATTTCAAATCTTTACAGTCTGGTGCCGTTACCGCTGTCCTGTCCCCGGCTGCTGACGGTTGCCAGTCTGGTCGCGAGGCTATCGCCTGGATTGAGTTGCAGCGATCGCCCTACCCCTTGAGCCAGCAGGTGGAGTTGCTCAATCTACAGGCCGAAGCGGAGGCCCTACTGCTACAGTTGCAAAGTCGGTCTGATCGCGGCCTGGAAGGCTAAACTCGACCCTAGCCTTAGCTCCATCTGATCATTAAACGGGGTGAACTGGGCCATTTCCCTGAGAATTCGCTATTCTTATGGGAAGCTGCAGGAAATGGCCCATGTCCTATTCAACCCCGAGAGCTGTCGAGGTCGACTCGCCCGCCCGTCTCCCTAAGACCACTCGATCTGACCAACAGATGTCCTATTTTGTCCTGGGTGGAGCTGTTCTGGCGGCCCTGGTAGTCGGTTCAGGGTTAAGGTTACTGCAACACTCTCCTACCCCAGATCAGGGCTACCAGGGAATTGCAGATCAGGCAGCTACAGCCCCTGAATTTGCCCATCCCTTCCATGCCGCCGCCCCCACCCTGAGGTTGGCCAGTCCCGGCCTTTTGCCTTCTACCCCCTCCCGATCACGGCTGCAAACCATAGTGGCGGGCCGTAATGATCCCTTCGCATCGGTACTAACCCCGGGTCAGGTGGGGGCTGTTCCCAGGGTCCTGGTGGCCCCGATGCCTCCCTCCCTGGTGGTTCCACCCTTGCCTCAACCTAGGACCGTAACCCCAGTACCTGCCGATCCTGACACCCTCAGGTCCAGACTGTGGACCTTGCCAGGGCGGCCAAACACTCCAAGGTTGACTGTGCCGACGGTTGGCACTACCCCTGAAGAGAATAACGCCCCTAATACCCAACCCCCTTCGGCTCTGGATCAGATCGGAGTCACTGGAGTGGTGCAGGTTGGCGATCAAATCAGTGTGATTATTACAGAGCCCGCCAGCCCTGGTGGGCGCCGGGTCACCGTCGGTGAGACCCTGGGCAGCGGTCAGGTGCGTCTGCAACGGGTAGAACTATCGGCTGGGGAGCCCCTGGTGGTGCTGCGTCATCGGGGTAACGATTACTACCGCACCATTGGTCGGGGGGCAACGCTCTAGCCATGGCTAGATCAGAGTCCTCCTCCGTCATCCGGGCACCCCAGGGAAGAGCACTCACCCTGGAGGGGGCATCCTATCCCTGCCCCCTCTGTTGGCAGGGGCAACTGCAACCCATGGTATTAGTTGATGCCTACGGTTGCAGTCTCTGTCAGCAAATTTTGTTGGTCAACCTTGATCAGCAGACCGTGTATCCCGTAGATGGTTCCCAATCCTTGGGCTGGCGCTGGCAAAGCCGTGGTTGGCAGCCCTTACACCATCCCCCCCAGGATGTCACCTTGATTCTCTGGGGTCTGGGAACCATTCTGGTGGTTTTCCCTCCCCTGCTGGTGGCCCTAGGGGCCTACCTGTTTCCTCCCCTGGAGGGCACCCCTGGAGGCAATTGGTCCTGGGGATGGGTGGCCCTCACCCTGATCCTCCATGGGCTGATGGTGACCTGGGTGTTAGTAGAATATTACCATCCCCCCCTTTATCGACTCCTCCAGGTCAGGCTGGAGAGACTCCTATCCCCCTGATTGGTTTGTACAATAATTAAGCAGGCGGGTTAAGCAGGCGGTCTATCTTTTCGGCCTTGATCTGGTCCCCAACTACTTCTGGTGTTGATACCCCATGGTTGCCGCAGTTACCGTTGAACATTTGAAAAAAGCCTACGGATCGGTCCAGGCGGTTGAGGATGTCTCCTTAACCATTCCGGCGGGGGAGATTTTTGGGTTATTGGGGCCTAACGGAGCGGGTAAAACCACCACCATTCGCTGCCTTTGCACCCTGGCCACCCCCGATCATGGTCGGCTGGAGGTGATGGGCATACCAGTGCTAGAGCAACCCCGTCGGGTGCGTCAGTATCTCGGTTATATCGCCCAGGAGGTGGCCCTCGATAAGGTGCTGACCGGTCGAGAGCTGATGGCTCTCCAGGCGGACCTATACCACTTACCCAAGCCCATAGCCCAGCGGCGCATGGAGGAGATGGTTAGTCTGCTAGATCTAAAGGAATGGGCAGATCAGAAAACCGGTCGTTATTCTGGCGGTATTAAGAAACGACTGGACCTGGCCCTGGGCCTGCTGCATCAGCCTGAGGTACTGGTACTGGATGAGCCCACCGTCGGCCTGGATATTGAAAGTCGGTCGGCGGTGTGGAGCTTTTTGCGTCAACTGCGGGCGGCGGGCACAACGATATTGATTACCAGTCACTACCTGGAGGAAGTGGATGCCCTGGCTGACCGGGTGGCGATTATCGATCAGGGACGGGTAATCGCTAGTGGTCGTCCCACCGATCTAAAAGATCAACTTGGGGGCGATCGCATCACCCTCCGCCTGCGGGAATTTACTACCCTGGCAGAGGCCGAACAGGCCCAGCAGCAACTCCGTCAGCTTGCCATTGTCCAGAATGTGATTATTAACACCGCCCAGGGGAATTCCCTCAACCTGGTGGTAGAGCGTCAGGCCAATGCCCTGGGCACGGTGCAAGAGGCGATGGCGGCGGTGGGCTTGCCGGTTTTTGGCATTGCCCAGTCCCGTCCCAGCCTCGATGATGTTTATCTGGCCGCCACCGGTCGCACCCTCATGGATGCGGAACTGGCCGCGGTGGGTCAACGTGATTTAAAACAAGAAAAGAAACAGGCCATGAAGGGAGGTTAACGAGCAAATACCATGGGCACATCCATACCGACTCCAGCCAGTAACCTAGGGGGGGCTTCCTCCCTAGATAATTCCGATCTACGGGCCTGGAAGGCCCGCCAGGCAGGCGATGGTTCCCGGCACCTGGCGGATTTTCTCCAGGAAACCCTGGCCATGACCCGGCGGTTGTTTATTCAATTGCAGCGGCGACCCTCCACCCTGATCGCTGGGGTGATTCAACCCTTGATCTGGCTGGTGCTATTTGGCGCCCTATTTCAGAATGTACCGGCGGGTTTGTTTGGTGAAAGCCGTAGCTACGGCCAATTTTTAGGGGCTGGCATCATTGTCTTTACGGCCTTTGGCGGTGCCCTGAATGCGGGCTTGCCGGTGATGTTTGACCGGGAGTTTGGCTTTCTGAACCGCTTTCTCGTTGCCCCCCTGGCCTCTCGCTACTCCATTGTGGTAGCCTCAGCCCTATTTATCGCCACCCTCAGCTTAATTCAAACCGCCGCGATTCTCGGTCTTAGCGCTCTATTGGGGGCTGGGTTGCCCAACCCCCTGGGGCTACTGCTGGTGCTAACCATTGTGCTGGTATTAGTCCTGGGGGTGACGGCCCTGAGCCTTGGCCTCACCTTTGCCCTACCGGGCCACATTGAGTTAATTGCGGTAATTTTTATCACCAACCTGCCCTTGCTGTTTTCCAGCACCGCCCTGGTGCCCATTGACTTTATGCCGGGTTGGTTACAGTGGGTTGCCAGCCTTAACCCCCTCACCTACGCCATCGAACCGATTCGCTATATTTACCTCCACAGCGACTGGGGGCTGGGTAGTGTGGTGCTGCAAACCCCCTTTAGCGGGGTGCCCTTGGGGGTTTGCCTGGCTATTTTAATCGGGTTTTGCGGTCTCTCCCTGGTGCTGATCCAGCCCTTGCTGCGCCAACGCATGGCCTGATAACCATTTCCCCTGGCGGATGCTCTGCTATAGTCTGGAACATTAGGGCTAAAATTATGGTCTCTAGGCTTAGCGAGGGACGCCAAAGGTTTTCCGACCACCCTAGCCAATGCCCATGGTTGATCTTGTTCGCTAACCTATGGTAATCCTTTCAAGGAGTATTGCAATGAGCTATACATCGATATTTTCCCGGTTAGGGGTAGCCGGTCTGGCGATCGCCGCTCTGCTAACCCTGCCCACCCAAACCCTGGCTCAAACCACCGGCACCGATCCCAACGCCGCTCCCGTGATCGATCCTAATGCGGGATTTAACAATACCGAGGCCGGTGGTGGTGCCTTTGGAGAAAGTGGATCCCCCTTTGATTTGATTCATCGAGCTGTGCTGATGAACGGCATGAGTCTCTCCGACTTTAGCAACCAGAATCAAAATCGCATGGCCACCGAGGCCGCGAATTTTCGCCAGCAACAGCAGGAAGTCCTGCGCAGGCAAAACCAGGCCGCCACCTCCCCGGGTTCCCCTACCCCCTGAACTGGGCGCTAGCCCCTATAATCCCGACCGCTGCCATAGCGCAGGGCATCGCGCCAACGATGACTGTAGTAGCGGGCCTGGGGAGGCAGGGATAAGCTCCTCCCAGCTAGGTTCTCGATTAGGGGAGCCATAGCGCTGTATAACCCCAAACGACCGTAGTCCGTTAGCCAGGCCAGCAGAGTGGGTACCCCCACCTGGGGGATGATCTTAGCCACCAGGCCAGGATGTTTGATCCCCGTCGCCACAAGGGTTTTAGCCAGGGCTGGAAATTGCACCACATCCTGCAGAAAGGGTTTCAGGGTATCCTCCCCGAGGTCGGCCATATCTTTGAAAATCGTACCCAGTAGAGCATTGATTTGCTGCTCAGGGATTTGCTGATCGACTGCAACTCCCATGGATCGCTGAAATAACCAGGTCACCGCCAGGTTAGGCTGGTAGGGTTGCAGTAGCCCCAGGGGCCCTGCCCCTAAACAATCCGAAGTAAGGGCTTGATCAATACCGAGGGTGAGCCGTTGCAGGTGCCGTAGCATCGCCCCAAATCCACCAAAACTCAAGGGGGATTGGTGGCCACTGCTATCTCCCACCGCCAGGGTGCGACCCCAGGGATAGCGCAGGGGGCTGCGTCGGTAGCAGGGGAAAACTCCAAACAGAGCTCGCTTTACGGATAACTGCTCAAGGCTGATGTCCTGGTAGGCCGGTAATAGTTGCCAGTACTCCTCAAATAAATCGGTCAGACTGAGGCGGCGGGGATCCCCATCCAGGTAGGTAAACAGGTAGGTGGTGCGGCCATCCCGGGCCGGAAAAGCTTCCCAAAAATACTGACACTGGTGGCGCAGGGGGGTAAAGGAGACCAACAGATCGCCACTATGGTTAGCGGTAAACCCCTCAGCACAACTGCCCACCACCAGGCAAAAGCCCTCAGGTGCCTGTCCGGCTCGGGCCTGCCGCACCAGGGGGGAACCGTGCCCCATGGCATCCACCAGTAGCCGCCCCGAGAGGGGCGGGCTGGCGTTGGTGTATACCCGGACTCCGTCAGGGTGAAGGGTAGCTCGAGTAAAGGGGGTTTTCTCCTGCAGGTATCCCCCAGCCGAGAGGAACCGTTGCTTCAGAATGGTCAGCAGGGCGATTGGATCAACGCCGACATTGAGCACATCCCTAACCCAGATGGGATCGTAGCCAGGGAACTGAATCCGGGCTGGGTTGTATTCAGAGGCGATCACCTGGTGGAGTTCCGTCTCCGTCAGCAGATCCAGATCCACCAGAGCCCCTAGCTCATGGCGAGAAATGTTCCACTCCTGGGCCCGCCCCTGCAGCGGCCCCCGTTCCACCAGAGCCACCCGCCAGCCCCGCTGGGCCAGGGCAGCCGCCAACATCACCCCCAGGGTGCCACCGGCGACGATGACATCCCAATCCACCTGACCCAGGGGCTCAGTTGCTGACTGGAACACCTCAGGGGGTGGGGGTGAATCCCGGCGATACTGCTGCCAGATCTGGTCTGCCTGGGCCAGACCCGTTAGGGGATCCCCCGGCAGCCCCTCGAGCATAGTTTGGGTTAGGGTCATGGCGTCTGTTGTTTCCACTGGTCTAGGGCTTCCCCCAGGGCCATGGTCAAACTCAGACGGGTTTGCTCGTGGGCCTGGCGTTCTGCCTCCAGAGCCTGACGGAGTTGCTGGCACTGAACCATGAGGGACTGGATCTGCTCCTCCGCAGAAGGGATGCTGCCGGGGGCGACCAGGGGGGAGGAGGGATGGGAAGTTTGAGCCAATTGGGTTTGTAAGGCTACCCTATCCTGGCGTCGCTGCTGGGCTTCCCGATCGTAGAGCCGCTGCCAGTTGGCGGCGCTATTGTAGGCCTGATCCCGCTGTTGCCGAAGTTCAGCCACCTGCTGCTGTAGGCGGTGAACCTCGGCGATCCATTCGGTCAGATCCAGGTCCTGGGGCATGGGGCAAAGCGGGGGGCTAGAACAACAACTGGGCCAGGGGTGGGGGAAGGGGCAGGATAATCATCACCAGTAGTGCCAGGGCTACCAGACCCAAAAGGTCCCGGCGATCATCCAGCTCGCTGATATCGTTGAGGGCGGGCTCATCTACGGCGGGAATAAAAAACAGTAAAATCGCCCAGATCAATAGCTCGGAGTGGATAAAGGCCAGCATTAATACTAGTAGCCGGGAGATTTGCCCGACCACACTGGCCATGCGCTGACCGTACATGGCATGGACGATATGGCCACCATCTAGTTGGCCGACGGGCATCAGGTTGAGGGCGGTGACCAACAACCCCAAGCAACCGGAAATGGCCAGGGGATGGAGGTGAATCGCCTGGTTGAGGGTAATGCTGTCGGTGAACACCAATTTAGCCACCAGGGCCACCAGGATGGATATGGTGGGGTTAAAGGCATTGAAGTCAAGCAACCTGGAGCTATCCTCTGGCATGGAGACCAGGGTGGATTGCCCCAACCCCCACCACAGTAGGGGTAGGGCGACCACCAACCCGGCCAGGGGGCCGGCAATACCCACATCAAACAGGGCGCGGCGGTGGGGAATGGGCGATCGCAGTTGAATAAAGGCGCCAAAGGTGCCCAGGAAAAAGGGCACGGGAATGAAATAGGGCAGGGTAGCCCGCATGTGATAGCGGCGAGCGGTGAGGTAATGGCCCATTTCATGGCAACCCAGAATCAGCACCAGGGAGAGGGCGTAGGGTAAGCCCTGCCAGATCAAGTTAAGGTTGTTCTGCAGTTGATCCTCGGTGACGCCAGCCAGATAGGCACCCACCACCGTCGTAGTAAACAGGGTAGCCACCAGTAACCCCAGGGCCAGGCCAGGCCGTGCCAGGGGGGCGGGGCGGGAATCGCGATCGGTCTGGAATTGGGGGTTGGGCACCAGGGCGAAGATTGGTTTACCCTGCAGTCCTTCCTGAAAAATCACCAGGAAGCGATCGCCAAAATGCTGCCGCACCTTATCCCGTACGGTCTCGTAGGCAAGGGTAGGGGCAGCCCGCAACTGCCCCCGACAAATCATCGCCTGGGGTCTATACTCGATATTTTGGAGGTAGTATACCGACCAGGGAAAACAGTCCTTCAGGGCGGCTTCCTCAGCCTTGTCGATGGGCCTGAGCACTGGCTTGATGCCCTTCTCCTTACCCAGAGTCTCAACCGGTAGGCTAGCGGGGGCAGGGGCCGCCAGGGAAGGGGACTCTGGCTGGCGCCCCCACTGAACCAACAGCCAGTAAACTATCGGGCAAACAATAAACAGAGCTAGCAACACCCCCAGGGGTAAGGGTTCCCCCGTCCGGTTCACCACTGACCAGGTAGCCACCACCAGGGCCGGCATCATCATCACCAGCCAGAGCAACCAGACTGGAGTACGGGTCAATTTGCCCACATTGCGTTTGACCATCGTAAAGGTCAACCAACTGAGGAGCAGTAACAGTAGCCAGAAAAACAACATCTACAATTTAACCAGGCAATTTCACCGGCTAGCGCATACAGCTTTGGTCAGAGGGCCTAGAACAGGGCTAATCAATCCAAGCAAAAAAACACAGGACTTAACGTGCGTCCCCCAGGCTAGAGCCATAGCTCAATGGGGAGATGACCCAGACCACCTCTCCTCACCTTAAGTTATATAACCACAACCATAAACCATGACAAAACTGAGAAAACCCGGCGTTAAGTCAGGTCAGCACCTGGATGCAGTGATCGTCCTTCATCTATTAGCTAGTATAGCTTTGGCCAGAACGCTTAGGACAGAGTTGATCGGTTCAAGACTAGCCAGACATGCTAGTTCGCCTCAAGGATAATAGGGTTTTCACCCTAGTAGACCCCGGCGCTAGTTCACCTATCCCTTCTGTCTCCTGAGCTCCGACTCTTGGCCCCCGCTTGAAGGGTCGCCTGGTTTACGCCGCCGAGTACTAACCTGTCAGGTCCTAATCCCCTGTTCCCAGATCATCTCTCCTTCGACCGTCGATCGCCCGCCTAGCTCCAGCACATCGCCATGGCTGCCAGTCCCACCAAGCCTCCCCGTCGGCTGTTTGAAACTATTTTTGCCTTTGCCCCCAATCGTGACACCCAGGGGGGCACGGCCTATTTCATCCTTGACCCCACCGACCCAGAGAATCCCGCCCATATTTTGGTGGATGCCCCCCCTTGGGACCAGACCACCCAGGACTTTTTGACGGCCCAGGGCGGAGTTCGTTGGCTATTCATCAGCCATCGAGGTGGGCTAGGGCAGGCGGCTAAAATTCAGAAGACCTTTGGTTGTGAAGTGGTGATCCAGGAGCAGGAGGCCTATCTACTGCCCCAAACCCCCACCACCTCCTTTCGCCATAGCTTGCACCTCAGCCCCCTCACCGAAGCCCTTTGGACCCCAGGCCATTCCCCCGGTTCCGCCTGCCTGTACCATCAGGCCTACGGCGGCGTCCTGTTTACTGGTCGCCATCTGTTGCCCGATCAGCAGGGTCAGCCCCGCCCCCTGCGGTTGGCTAAAACCTTTCACTGGCCGCGTCAACTGGCCCAGGTGAAGGCCCTCAAGCACCGTTTCAGTGAAACGACCCTGGCTCACCTCTGTCCTGGCGCTAACCTGGGATTTCTGCGGGGGCAACCCACCATTGCCGCCGCCTATCGGCAGCTACAGGGCATTCCCGACTAAGGCCTCTAGGGTCAAAGCCACCTACACATAACGCAAAACTTGCCCACAAAACGTTAACAGGTGAACTTTCTAAAACCTGCTTAGGCAAGACTAGGGGGTCGGGTTAACCTGGAAATTAGATCGGTTCTAGAAAGGGCCACCCCCGACAGGGGAAGACCTGCCCCTGGAACCCTGTTAACCCGCCCTGAGGGGCATAAGGAGTTGACCATGACCGGAAATGCGGTTTCAGGGAGCGTGTCAGAACGACGTAACATTGCCCTGGTGGGCACCTATGGCAGTGGCAAGACTACCCTGCTGGAGAGTATTTTATTTGTTACCGGGGCAACCACCCGCAAGGGTAGTGTCGCTGATGGCAATAGCGTCGGGGACGCTACCCCCGAAGCTCGCCAACGCCACATGACGGTGGAGCTAAACGTGGCCAGCACCCGTTATGGTGACCTTGAGTTTACCTTCCTTGACTGCCCCGGTTCGGTGGAATTGCAGCAGGAGACCAACCATGCCCTCATGGGGGTGGATGGGGCCATCCTTGTCTGCGAAGCGGACCCCGATCGGGTGCTCACCCTATCTCCCCTGCTGCAGTTTCTCGATAGCTGGGAAATTCCCCACCTGGTCTGGATTAATAAACTAGACCGGGGCAATGGTAGCTTTGCCGAGGTACTGGCGGCACTCCGGCAGGTGTCGACCCGACCGATTATTCCCCAGCAGTATCCCATCCGCCAGAACCAGGACCTGGTGGGCTTTATCGACCTGGTGACCGAGCAGGCCTTCCACTACCACCCCGGGGCGACGGCGGATCCGGTGCCCCTGCCCGCCTCCCTCCAGGCGGAGGAACAGGCGGCCCGGGCAGAAATGCTGGAGGCCCTGGCGGAGTACGATGATCATCTGCTGGAGGAGCTGTTGGAGGATCGGGTGCCGCCCCAGGAGGACATTGTCCAGGACCTGCGCCTGGAGTTGGGGGCTGACTTAATTGTGCCGGTGTTCTTAGGGGTCGCCCAGGCCGACTATGGCGTGCGCCCCCTGCTGGAGGCCCTGGCCAAGGAGGCCCCAGCCCCAGAGGTTACCCGCCACCACCGGGGCATTGCCACCGAGGGCGAGCCCCTCGGTCAGGTGCTGAAAACCTTTTATACCCCCCAGGGGGGCAAGCTGTCCCTGGTGCGGGTGTGGCGGGGGGAGGTGAAGGATGGGGATAGTTTGAACGGCGATCGCCTGGGGGGTATTTACGACCTGATGGGCAGCCAACCAACTAGCCTACCTCGGGCTGAGGCTGGCCAGATTGTGGCCATTGCCCGTCTAGACCAGGCCCAAACGGGTCAGACCCTGGGCACCGGGGTCACCCGGCCCGATCCCCTACCCCAGGCCCCCCGCCTCGATCCGGTCTATGCCCTGGCGATCATGCCGGCCCACCGCAGTGACGAGGTGAAGCTGACGGCGGCGATCACCAAACTTCTGGAGGAGGACCCCTCCCTAGCCTGGGAACAACACGGCGATACCCATGAGGTGATCCTCTGGGGGCAGGGGGATGTCCACCTCAACCTGGCCATCGATCGCCTGCATCGCAAATACAACTTACCCATGACCAGCCATCTGCCCCAGGTCCCCTACAAAGAAACTATCCGGCAGGGGGTGGAGTCGGTGCATGGCCGCTACAAGCACCAGAGCGGTGGCCATGGCCAGTTTGGAGATGTTTACCTGTCCCTTCAACCCCTGCCCCGGGGGGATGGGTTTGTCTTTAAAGACACCATCGTCGGTGGGGTGGTGCCCAAGCAATACATTCCCAGCGTCGAAACCGGGGTGCGGGAGTCTCTGCACCAGGGCCCCCTGGGGTTTCCAGTGGTGGATGTGGCGGTCACCCTCACCCATGGCTCCTACCACAGTGTCGATAGCTCTGACCTGGCCTTCAAACAGGCGGCTCGCCTGGCTATGCAGGAGGGCATGGCCACCGGTCAGCCCACCCTGCTGGAGCCCATCGCCCGGGTGGAGATTTCCGTCCCCAACCCCTATACCGCCAGCGTCCTAAGGTTGATTAGCGGTAGGCGGGGTCAAATCCTTGGCTACGATAGCAAAACCGATTGGGCCGGGTGGGACCTGGTTTGTGGTTACGTGCCCCAGGCCGAGATGCAAACCATGATCCTAGAGTTGCGATCGCTGACCATGGGGGTAGGCTTTTTCCAGTGGAGCTACGATCACCTTGACCCAGTACCGGAAAAACTAACGGAAAAAATCCTGACGAGGGCGGCTGGCTCATCCTGAGGCGATCTCCAGCCAGCTCCAGCCCTGCTACAATCGGTAGCGTTGTACCGCGTTCTGTTCTAGGCAAACCCCATACCCATGAGCTCAGAAATTTATAATCCCTCCCTACAACAGGTACCCCGCAGTGCCAAGGCGCCGATTTTGCCCTCCCCCGGTGATGTGTCGATTTTGGCCTGGCTAGAGCGGATTGGCCGCCTGCGCAGTCGGGACACGGGGGAAATTTTCCCGGATGAGGCGGAGAGTGAGGAAATCTCCGATCTGATGGGGGGCGATGACAGCTTTGAGGATGACGACGACGACAGCATTGATTTAGAGGATGAGGATTAGGGCCCTTGTAGCTCTCCTTCCCTACCCCCCCGGCGACCCATGCTCCCTGTCTCCCTCCCCGAACTATTGGCCCCGGCCGGCAATTGGGACTGTGCCAGGGCTGCGGTTGAAAATGGTGCGGACGCCATTTACTTTGGTTTAAATCATGGTAATGCGCGGTTGCGGGCGGATAATTTTACCCTGACCGATCTGCCAGAGCTGATGGGTTTTTTGCATCAGCGCGGGGTGAAGGGTTATCTCACCCTCAATACCCTGGTGTTTGCCGGTGAACTACCGGCCATGGAAAAAGTCCTACGCCCCATGATCGCCGCCGGGGTCGATGCCGCCATTGTTCAGGACCTTGGCCTCTGTCGATTAATTCGTCACCTCTCCCCGGATTTCCCTCTCCATGCCTCCACCCAAATGACCATCACCAGCGCGGCTGGTGTGGCCTTTGCCAGGGCCCTGGGGTGTGACCTGGTGGTGTTGGCCCGGGAATGTTCGATTCAGGAGATCCACCGCCTGCAACGGGACCTGGAACACCAGGGCCCGCCTCTCCCCCTGGAGATGTTTGTCCATGGAGCCCTTTGCGTGGCTTACTCCGGCCAGTGTTTGACCAGTGAGGCCCTGGGGGGACGCTCCGCCAACCGGGGGGAATGCGCCCAGGCCTGCCGGCTGCCCTACGATCTGATTGTGGATGGCCAGCTTCAGGATTTGGGCGATCGCCGCTACCTGCTCAGCCCCCAGGATCTGGCCGGGATCGATGTTATATCGGAGTTAATCGCCACCGGTGTCCGCTGCCTGAAAATTGAAGGCCGCCTAAAGAGCCCAGAATACGTCGCCAGCGTCACCCGCACCTATCGCCAGGCCCTGGATCGGTATGGCCAGTCTAGGGCCTCCTCCCCTGTAGGGGCCCAGGCCCACTACGAGCTGGCCATGGCTTTCTCCCGTGGGCTTTCCTCAGGGTGGTTGCAGGGGGTGGATAACCAGACCCTGGTACATGGCCGCTTTGGCAAAAAACGGGGGGTCTACCTGGGCCAGGTCAGCCGGGTCACCCCCCAGGGGGTTTGGCTCCGGCCCCTGGCTCCGGTCAAGGCGGGGGATGGGGTAGCCTTTGACCAGGGGGATCCGGCGGCGGAGCAGGGGGGGCGGATTTACCACGTTATCCCCCAGGGGGAGCAGGTGGAGCTACAGTTTGGCCGTCAAAGCCTTAACCTCAAACGCATCCAGGTGGGGGACCGGCTCTGGAAAACTAGTGATCCAGCCCTGGAAAAGGACCTGCAGCAGAGCTTCCAAGGATCCCAACTCCATCACCGCCGCCCCCTCAGCCTGGCGGTCTATGGGGATGTCGGTCAACCCCTGAGGCTGATCGGCGATGATCACCAGGGCCATCGGGTAGAGGTCCACTCCAGTACGCCCCTGGTGGCCGCCCATTCCCAACCCCTCACCCGAGATCGCCTACAACAGCAGCTGGGGCGGTTAGGCCAGACCCCCTTTTTTCTCAAGGATTTAGCCAATCACCTGACTGCCCCGGTGATGCTACCCCTAAAGGAGCTGAATCAGCTGCGGCGATCGCTGGTGGAGCAACTTCAGGCCCAGCGAGCCCAGCCCCCTGTCTGGCAGCTGCGATCGCAGGCAACCCTCAGCCAACTGCTGCCCCCAGTCACCGGTCCTGCCCCGGGGGCTCCCCAGTTAACTGCCCTGGTGCGCCAACCGGCCCAACTAGAGGCGGCGCTGGCGGCGGGGCTGGAGACCCTTTACTACGAAGCTGAAAACCCTGCTACCTACCGGGACACCGTCGACTGGTTCCGTTGCCACCGTCGCCACGGGGGGCAAACCCTCTGGGTCGCCCCCCCCCGGATTAGCAAGCCAGGGGAAATCTATATCCTTGAGCAGGTGCGGCGTTCCCACGCCGATGGTTACCTGGTGCGCAACTATGATCAGCTCCAGTACTTTGCCGACCAACCCTGCATTGGCGACTTTTCCTTCAATGTCGCCAACCCCCTCACCGCCGCCCACCTGATGGAGCGCTATGGCCTGGAACGGCTGACCGCCTCCTACGACCTCAACGTCGATCAACTGGCGGATTTACTGGCCATGGCCCCACCCCAATGGTTTGAAATCACCCTGCACCAGCACATGCCCCTGTTCCATATGGAGCACTGTGTGTTCTGCGCCTTTCTCTCCAGCGGCAAAGACTTCCGAGACTGCGGCCGGCCCTGCGAAAGCCACCAGGTATCCCTGCGAGATCGGGTGGGTGCCGAGCATCCCCTGCAAGCCGATGCTGGCTGCCGTAACACCCTGTTCAACGGCGTTGCCCAAACCGGGGCAGACTACGCCCACCGGTTGATCCAGGCTGGGGCCAGGCATTTTCGCCTGGAGTTTCTGCAGGAGCCCCCCGAACAGGTGATGGCGGTGATCAATCAGTATCACCGGCTCCTGGCAGGGGAAATTAGCGGCCCCCAGTTGTGGCGGCAGTTACATCTCCAGAGTCAGCTGGGGGTTACCCGTGGGCCACTCAACCCCAGCCATCGGCCTATAACTGCACCGTATACCCCGCCTTTTTAATGGCGGCGGTGATGGCAACCTCGTGAATATTGGCGTTAATCTCCACCAGCTTAGTATCCAGGTTAGGGGTGACCTTGGCCGTAGGGTCTAAACTCTGGATGGTCTGGGTGATGGTTTCGGCACAGGCGCCACAGGCCATGTTTGGAACGGTCAAGCGGAGGATGGTCATGATCAGTAGCAAGTTAGTAAGGAAGGGAAGGACTGGGTAGGGGATGGCAAAGCACTGGCAAATAATCAACAACACTGATAAATGGAGTTCCAGTCTGGTCCTAACTGGACTGGTAACTGCCCTATGTGATCAAGGTCACCTACGGCTGTGAGTAAAAAGCTAGGTTTTCTTTACGCTTAGCCTCATACTAACGGGTGACTCAGCCTTATTCGAGTCATCTACAGGGAACACAAGACTCACCGACGATCTATTCAGGTCCGTCGGTTTTTTTTAGGGCTGATAAAAATAAGTAGTTTTATCCAACCGCCCATAATCGGGTAGACTCTGGCATAAATTCGCCTAGTTCTTGTGACTGCTAAACCGACTTGACCATCGCCTTGGCGGGGATCTCGGTTGATCGCCGCACAATTTGGCGAAATTCTTCGCCATCGATGGTTTCCCGTTCCATCAGCAGATCCACCAGTTGATCCATTAAGGAGCGATGTTGACGCAAGGTTTGGCGCGCCTGGGCCAGGCAGCCGAGGGCAATCTCCCGCACTTTAGCATCAATTTTACTGGCCATCTCCTCCGACACCTCACTGCGGGGCATCAGGTTTCGCCCCAGAAACACCTGATTATCCATACTCTCCAGGGCTAGCGGGCCGAGTTCAGACATGCCGTAGAGGGTAACCATTTGGCGAGCCAGGTTGGTCACCTGTTGAATATCGTTACTGGCCCCCGTAGAGGTTTCGTCCTCCCCAAATACCTCGGCCTCAGCGGCCAGCCCCCCCAGGGATACGGTGATCCGATCCAGCAGCCAGTTGCGGCTGTAGAGACCACTATCAATGGTATCTTCATCGGGAAGGAATTGGGTAAAGCCCTCAATCCCGCCGGACCGGGGAATAATGGTTACCTTATTGAGTTCATCGGCATGTTGGAGGAGGGTGGTGAGTAGGGCATGGCCTACCTCATGGTAGGCGGTCATGCGTTTACGACGGCTATCCAGCAGGGGAGTGAGGCTGAGGCCGATGGTGATCCGGTCCATAGCGTCCTCCACCTCCTGCATGGTGATGGCCTCCTTGCGGCGACGGGCGGTGAGAATAGCCGCTTCGTTTAATAGGTTGGCCAGGGAGGCACCGGAAAATCCGGGGGTACGTCGGGCAATCACCGCTAGGGAGACCTGCGGAGACATTTTCTTATTGCGGGCATGCACCTCCAGAATCGATAGACGACCGTTGTAGGTGGGCAGGTCTACCACCACCTGCCGGTCAAACCGACCCGGCCGCAGTAGGGCGCTATCAAGGACATCAACCCGGTTAGTGGCGGCAATGACAATCACACCGCTGTTACCCTCGAAGCCATCCATTTCCGTGAGGAGCTGATTCAGGGTCTGCTCCCGTTCATCGTTGCCGCCGCCAATCCCCGCTCCCCGTTGCCGACCAACCGCATCAATTTCATCGATGAACACAATGCAGGGGGCGCTTTCCTTGGCCTTGCGAAACAAATCCCGCACCCGGGACGCCCCCACCCCCACAAACATCTCAACAAATTCGGAGCCGGAAATTGAGAAGAAGGGTACTCCGGCCTCGCCGGCGATCACCTTGGCCAACAGGGTTTTTCCCGTACCCGGTTGCCCCACCAGCAGCACCCCCTTAGGAATGCGGGCACCGATGGCCGTAAATTTCTCGGGATTCTTTAGGAAGGACACCACCTCCTGCAGTTCCTCCTTGGCTTCTTCAATACCCGCCACATCCTCAAAGGCTACCCCGGTCTTGGCCTCCATTTGAAAGCGAGCCTTAGACCGGCCAAAGTTCATGGCGTTGCCCGCCCCCGCCGCTGACCGCCGTAGCAGCATCAGCAGCCCTAAAATCAAAATTAGCCCCAGTAGGGAATTGGTGGCCAGCCAGGCCAGGGCACTGTTACTCGAAGCGTCCCGCATATCGACATCAACATCATGTTGACGCAGACGACGAATTAACTCAGAATTGCGATCGCTGGCAAACAGCATCACCTGGTGGGGGGGCTGATCCGATGCATCGCCCTCGAGGCGGACGTAGGCCAGACCCCGAGTCTGATCCAGATCGACCTTCTCCACCAGCCCCTGATCGATTTTCTCCAGGAGTTGACCGTAGGTGAGCTGCTCCTTCTCTGGGTTAGCATCGGCCAGGGCTGTAGAAAGGGGCAAAAAACTTTGACAACCAAACCAAAGCAGGGTGATCAATCCTGTAGCTCCTAAATGGCGCCTCACCTTGCCCACCACCAAATCACCAACGGAACCTGTTCCCATAGATCATCTAAACTCACGAAATCTCAGCGGTCATCAATTAGGCTGGCAATACCCTCAGGGTTCTCAGATATCGACCCAGCACCTAACCTGTGATTGTCCTAGTCTAACCTAACCCCCAGCAATGGACCCAGAGGCCAGGGTAAAAGGCTAGGATAAATTCCCTTAAGGGCGATGGTGTAAGCCATCACGGGGGTACCCTAACTCTACATCTACATCCCGGCGGTTTACCTTCAATAACACACCCATGGGTCTATCCCCTCTACGTTCTGGCTCAGCCTTAACTGCACGACTGTTGACCCTTAGTGCAGGGTTTGCGGTCCTGGGTTGGTGCCTGGCCTGTCTGGCCTCCCCCTGGCCGATTTGGGCCGGCACTTTTTTGACCATGGTTTACGTTCTTTGGGTCGGGCAGGCCGGCATTTTCCTGGCCAGTGTCTGGTCGACGATTTTAATTAGCCTGGTGATTATTTTCAATATTCTGCCACCCCTGTGGCTTGAGTATTTTGACTATCGCCTCTGGCCAGCCAGCATCATTCTCTTTTGGGCGGCCAGTGTGGTGCTATTTACCCTGTTGGCCAACTATACCCAGAGCCTGCAACAGCTACCGCCACAGGTCCGTTTTTTCTGGCGCTTGGGCAGTTGGCTTCTGCTCTTGGCCGGGTTGGGCCTGGGGGCTGCCTTCATTCCTAAACCTGCTTTTCTCACCCTATAGGCCATCCTGGGCCGCTATTTTGTATGAGTAACCTATCCTTCTATTCCCTAAAACCCACTCGGGCGGGTGGGCGGCCCTCCCGGAGCCGCAGTGCCACCACCTACCTGGAGGCCATGGCGCCGGAGACTCGGGCTAGCCTGAGTGCCGATCAATTGGCTGAAATAGAGCGGGTGATCGGGCTGGCGCTGCCCCAGCCAGCACCTAAAATCATCGATCTGCGCATGGATATTGATCTGCTGGTGAGTCGTTTTTTTATCGTCCTCTTTGTAGGTAAGGACCGACGTCGCACCCCTCGATCCCAGCCGATCAGGCCCCTAACCGCCGCCCTCAACTGGTTGACCGCCATGGTTTTACTGCTGGGGGTAAACCTGCTGATTAGCGTGAGCCTCTTTGCCTTCGCCTACCTGGTCAAGTCCGCCGTTGGCATTAATTTGACCCCTGGGCACCTGGGGGATTACCTTCGCCAGGTGCCATCCCCCTAAGCCTTGGCAGCTAGGTCCACAGCAGGGTGACCCGATCTCCACGGGTAAAGCCCAGCTGGGCCTGGGCATTGCCCTGGTTAACGGCAATTTCTAGCCAGCCATGGCTGCCCACCAGGGCCAGGGGCTGATCGGGGCTGACACTGGCATAGGTGGTGGCCTGGGGCATGGAGGTTGCCCCCAGCACCAACTGCCAGGGGCGATCGCCCAGGTGCTCAGCGGCGATGGTGGTAATGCCGTTACCGAAATGGTCAATCGCCTGGATACAGCCCTCCAGCCCCAGGGGGTTGATTTTCACCGGCGGTATATCCAGCCGCACCAGAGACTCGGGGCTAATGGCGGTACCCAGGGCCCCCAGGGGAATGCCCGTGGCCAGGTAGCCCGCTACGGGGGCAAAGATATCGCGACCATGGAAGGTGGGGCTGGGGTTGGGGGTGCGCCAGTAGGTGGGTCGGTCGAGGGTGACCGCCTGTTGTACCGGGTAGCGATCGCCAACTCCGCTGAGTATGCCATTATCGGGGCCCACCAGATACCCCCCCGCCAGCTTTAGGGCCACGGGGCGACGCTGGCTCCCTACCCCCGGATCCACAATTACCAGATGAATGGTGCCGCGGGGGAAGTAGGGAAAGGCGTTCAATAGGTGAAAGCGAGCCGCCTCCAGATCCTGGGGAGGGATGTGGTGGGTTAGGTCGATCAGGGGGGTGGTGGGGGAGTGGCTGGCGATTACCCCCTTAATGATGCCCACGTAGGCATCGGCGGTACCAAAGTCGGTGAGTAGGGTAATCATCGCCAGGCCCTACCTGCGACCAATTTGCCAGAGCAACAGTTGCTGGGTGGGCTCAATGCCCAGGCCGGTCACCCCCGGCTGGGCAAAGGCGTAGTCCTGGTTTTGCCAGAGGGGCACGTAGGGCACCTCGGTGGCCGCTAAATCCTGCAGCTCCGTAATCACCTGGCGGCGAGCCTGGGGGTCCGATTCTCCCTGCTGCTGGGTCACTAACTGGTTGGCCTTGGGGTTGTAGTAGAAGGAGCCATTGCCCCGGGAGGCGCCTTCCTTACAGCCACTGGCCTCATCCCCCTGGGCGCAGCTTAAAAAGGGCTGCAGGAAGGTGTCTGGATCGTAATAGTCTGGATACCAGTTAGACAGAACGATGGGGTAGATGCCCTTGTCAACGTTACTCCAGAGGGTGGCCCCTTCGGTGTTTTGCACACTAACGGTGACCAGACCCGGCAGGGCGGTTTCGATCGACTGCTTCAGGGTATTGGCCACGATACTGCGGGTGGTGGAGGCGGAGGGATACCAGATTTCGAGGGTCAGCGGATTAGCCTCGGAAAACCCCGCCTCGGTGAGCAGGGTCTTGGCCCGGTCAAAGTTGCCATCGCCGTAGGACTGCTTAAAGACCGGGGCGGCCACATCAAAACTCGGGGGAATCAGGCTATAGAGGGGCTCCGCCTGGCCCTGGAAGACCCGTTCCTGCAATAGGGGCCGATCCACCATGGCGGCGATCGCCTGGCGTACCCGGACATCCTCCAGGGGCTTAATGGTGCGGTTAAGCACCATGTAGTTAATCACGTTGGTGCCCGCCTCGATCACCTGCCAACCGCCACTGCTGGCCTCCCGTTGGAGGCTGGCGATTTGCTCTGGGTCGAGGGTCTGGTAGGCAATGTCAATGCCGCCGGTCTTGAAGCTGTTGTAGAGATTGGCGGGGCTGCTGAAAATTTGAATATCAATGCCCTGGTTGGCTGGGGCAGGCCCCCAATAGTTGGGGTTGACGTCTAGCTTAATGGCATCGCTGCTAAAGCTGGCCAGCTGGTAAGGACCGGTACCCACAAAACCATCGGGTTTAAACTTACCGGCCCCCACTTCGTACTGCTTGGGGGACACCGGGGTCAGGCCAGAGAAACTGAGCAGAGCTGGAAAGGCGGCGAAAGGCGCCTTGAGGGTAATGGTCAGCTGATGCTCCCCGCTGGCCTTGACTCCCGCCACCCGCTCCGTCAGTAGGGCGGCGGGGCGACCGCCATTTTCCATGAAGCGCTTGAGGGAAAAGGCCATCACCTCGGCGGTGAAGGGGGTGCCATCGTGGAGGGTGACATCGGTGCGCAGGGGAATGGTGTAGGTGAGGCCATCGTCACTGACGGTGGGCAACTCGGTGGCCAACTGGGGAACCAGCTCGGTGCTACCGGGACGATAGCTATAGAGGCGATCCCCCAGGTTGTAGAGCAAAATACCCGGGAAGGTCTCGTAGGCATCGGCAGGATCGAGGGTGCGGGCGGTGAGGGTGGTGCCCAGGGTGATGCGATCGCCACTCGCGGCGGACTGGTCCACCTGGGGACGCCCACCACAGCCCAGCACCAGCAACAGACAAAGGCTAAATAAGCCGATAAATTGCCCGAGCCGCCGATGTTCCCTAGCCCCCCAGAGCAGCGGCCTAACCCCCATCCCAAATATTCCCTTCATGGTTCCCTGTCCTCGCCCTGCAGGTCTGAATCCTGGGGGGTGCCTGGCAAACCAATCCCTGCCCTTGAACACCCCAGTGTGTTGCCTAGTTGTATCACCCTTTGTCCGTCCTACAGGGGTTATGATGGAAGGCGGTTGACATTTCTTAACATTGCCGCCTGTCTATGGCTTCCTCCTCCCCCGCTAGTAGTATGAAGGGGTTGATTGAGACCCGCCTGCTCCAGGGTCAGCCCCTGACCGCCGAGTTGGCCGCGATTTTGTTGGTCTACGTTGTCCAGGGTATTCTCGGCCTGGCTCGGCTGGCGGTGAGCTTTTTCCTGAAGGATGATCTGGGGCTCAGTCCGGCAACGGTGGCGGCCCTCACCGGGGTGGCCGCCCTACCCTGGACGATTAAACCCCTGTTTGGCTTTATGTCGGACGGGTTGCCCATCGGCGGCTATCGTCGCCGACCCTACCTGGTGCTGTCGGGCCTGGTGGGTTGTGCTGCCTGGGTAGCCCTGGGGACGGTGGTGCAGTCTGCCTGGGGGGCGATCGCCGCCATCACCGTGAGTTCCCTGTCGGTGGCGGTTAGTGATGTGATTGTCGACTCCCTGGTGGTGGAGCGGGCCCGGGGGGAATCCCAGGCCACCGCTGGCACCCTCCAGTCCCTCACCTGGGGGGCCTCGGCGGTGGGGGGGCTGTTCACCGCCTACCTGGGGGGTGCCCTGCTGGAGCAGATGACCACCCGCACCTTGTTTTTAATCACCGCCAGCTTTCCCCTGATTGTTTCCCTAACCGCCTGGCTGATTACTGAGGAACCGATCAGCGATCGCTCCACCTGGGGCCTGGTGAAACATCAGGTGAGCCAGCTCTGGGGAGCGATTCGCCAGCGGGCCATCTGGATGCCCGCCCTCTTCCTCTTCCTCTGGCAGGCTACCCCTAGCGCCGATGCCGCCTTCTTCTTTTTTACCACCAACGATCTGGGCTTCGGGCCCGAGTTTCTGGGTCGGGTGCGGCTGGTCAGCAACCTGGCGGCCCTGATTGGTATCTGGGTATTTCAGCGGTTTTTGCGAGACGTGGCCTTCCGCTCTATTTTTGCCTGGTCTACGGTGTTGTCCAGCCTGTTGGGGCTGACCAGCTTAATTTTGATCACCCATGCCAACCGCAGCCTGGGCATTGACGACCGCTGGTTTAGCCTGGGGGATAGCTTAATCCTGACGGTGATGGGGCAAATTGCCTTCATGCCGGTGCTGGTGCTCTCGGCCCGACTTTGTCCACCGGGCATCGAGGCTACCCTGTTTGCCCTGCTGATGTCGATTGTTAACCTGGCGGGCCTGGTTTCCCACGAACTAGGGGCCCTGGTTACCCACTGGCTAGGGGTGACGGAAACCGACTTTGGCCACCTCTGGCAACTGGTGTTGCTGACCAACCTTACCACCCTCCTGCCCCTGCCCCTGGTGTTTCTGCTGCCGGCGGTCTCCGCCCAAGGGGAGGCTGGGAGCGACTCCACCGCCCCTTCCCCTCTGGAGGGGCTGGACCGGTCCCAACCGGTGCCGACCCAGTCTCCCTAACTGTCCCTGCTCCTAACCCCTTTACCGAATTCCTAACCATGACCACCACCTCCCTCCCTACCCCCACCTATTCCCTGGCCGACTGGTGCAGTGGCTACCGCTCCCAGCCTGAGGAATATAGCTACCCCGTCACCGACCTTGAGGGCACCATCCCCACTGAGTTGCAAGGCACCCTGTTTCGCAACGGGCCTGGCCAGTTAGAGGTCTACGGTCAGCCGGTGAAGCACCCCTTTGATGGGGATGGCATGGTCTGTAGCCTGCGCTTTCACCAGGGCCAGGCCTACTTTCAGAACCGCTATGTCCGTACCCGTGAGTACCTGGCTGAGCAGGCGGCTCAACGCCCCCTCTACCGAGGGGTATTTGGCAGTCAAAAGCCCGGCGGTCCCCTGGCTAATGTCCTTGACCTGAGGTTGAAGAATATTGCCAATACCCACGTAATCTACTGGGGGGGTAAGCTGCTAGCCCTTTGGGAAGCCGCCCAGCCCCACCGCCTTGATCCCGCCACCCTGGATACCCTTGGCCTGGAGGACTTTGACGGTCTGATTCCGCCGGGGGGATCCTTCACCGCCCATCCAAAAATCGATCCCGGTCACCATGGCGATCCGCGGCTGGTGGGGTTTTCCGCCAAGCCGGGGCTCTCTACCAAAATTACCCTCTACGAATTTGATCTGGATGGTCAATTGGTGAGCCAGCACAGCCATAGTTTGCCGGGCTTTGCCTTCCTCCATGATTTCGCCCTTACCCCTAACTACGCGATCTTCTTTCAAAATCCCGTCAGCTTTGCCCCCCTCCCCTACCTGCTGGGGTTCAAGGGGGCGGCGGAATGTCTCCATTTCGACCGACGCCAGTCTACCCGGGTAATTCTTATCCCCCGTCATGGCCAGGCCCCGATCCAGGTGATCCATACCGACCCCTGTTTTGTTTTCCACCACGCCAATGCCTTTGAGGCGGAGGGCCAGGTGGTGGTGGATTCGGTGTGCTATCGGGAGTTTCCCCAGTTGCCAGGGGGCGGCGACTACACCACCGTCGACTTTGACCAGGTACCGGAGGGTCAGCTCTGGCGCTTCCATCTGGATTTAAACCAGGGCACCGCTCGAACAGAAACCCTGCTGTCTCGCTGTGTGGAGTTTCCTAGCCTACACCCTGATCAGCTGGGGCGGCCCCATCGCTACCTCTACCTGGGCACCGCCGCCACTGCCCAGGGCAATGCCCCCCTGCAGGCCCTCTTGAGGTTCGATACCCAAAGCCGCCAAAGCCAGCTGTGGAGCGCTGGCCCCCGCGGCTTTATGGGGGAACCCCTGTTTGTGCCCCGGCCCCAGGGGGAAGGGGAGGAGGATGGTTGGGTAATTGCCATGGTCTACGCCGGCGATCGCCAGTGTTCCGACGTGGTCATTTTGGATGGCCGGGATTTAGCTGCTGGTCCTCTAGCTCGGCTGAAGCTACCCCACCATATTCCCTACGGACTCCACGGCAGCTTTGTACCCGAGATCTTCTAGATCCCGACTTAAACCGGGCCCACCGGCAACTCTGGCTGCAGCGCTGAGGCTGGCACCTCTTCCGGCTTCTCCAGGGATGCTCCCTTGAGCACCAGCACCGAACAGGGAGCGTGGTGCAGGGCATAGTTGCTGACGCTGCCCAGTAAAACCTGGGATAGGCCGCTGCGGCCCCGGTTACCCAGTACCACCAGGTCGGCCCCCCAGGCCTGAGCTGCCTTGCAAAGCACCTTGCCGGGCTCCCCCACCAATTGGCGGAACTCCCCGGTTACCCCGACCGTCTCCGCTCGATGGGCAAACCGCCGCAGCCGGTCTAAACTTTCCGTCTCGTAGCGTACCCACTCCTGGTGCCAGAGCTCCAGGTTGACCTCACTGCCCGGTGCCCAATAAATTGAGTCCATGGTGCTGGGCAGGGGTAGGGGACTGCCCTCCTCCTGCCCTGAGAGGCTGTGCACAAGTAGTAAGCAGGCCCCTGTCCCCTGGGCCAGGGTCAGGGCGGCGTTGAACACCGCCTCAGCAGCGGCGCTATTGTCTAAGGCCACGAGGATTTTTTGGTACATAGTCTGCCCCTGGGTTGTAGGTTAATAAAGGCTCCCTGGCCCGCTGATCGGGTTTCCTAGGCGGGCCGTTGGGGGTGTACGGGCTTGGGTAATACCCAGTAAAGTATTAGAACCAGCCCCAGCAGCCCTAGTTCGGTGAGCAAATAAAGCATGTCATGGTAACTTAGTACTAGGCTCAGCATCGGTTTACCCTCCTGCTGCGATCGCCACGGGAAGCGGTTTAAACCAACCTCCATCCCTATTTTCCCCCTTTCTATGACCTTAGGTATCATTCTGCAACGAAGTGTTATAGCCGTCAGGGTCACAGAAAGTTTTTACCTTCATCTTGGGTGGGGCCAATTAAACTCAGGGTAGAGTTTAATGTCAAGACAAGGATTATAGCCCTAGCCAACCTTAGCAGAGCAGACCTTGGTGTTATGGCTCTCTTAATTCACCGTCCACCATGGAGAAGGACATGATTCCCAGCAATCACCAACTGTCCCAGGAGTTAAAACAGAAGCAGTTGCAATTGCAAACCTTTCGGGAGTCTACAGGGACATCCCTCCAGACCATGCTCGATCAGTACGACTGGGGCATCGTTTCCCGGGCAGGGCATCAGGGGTTACCCCTCCTGACCCTGCGGCTGGATCATCGCATCGCCCTGGATGATCCCTTTCTGCTCAGCCTGGCGGAGCAGGCGGAAAAAACCTGGGGCCCGGTTGATTTTGCCCTGTTCTCCGGGGAAACCTCCGAGCCGGTGCGGGTGTTAAGCAAAACCCTACTGGACCAACGGTGGCGCTGGCGACAGACCCAGGCCTAGAGGAATGCCAGTTAACTCAGCTTCAGGGCGTTAACCGGCACGTCATCCCAGGATTCTACGGTGCGTAGACGGGCCAGCCAACCAGACTGACGTTGATCCTCCGTCAGGTTCGCCTGGAAGGACTGGTGACAGGCCCGGGCCTGGTCAGCATCCACACAGGCAATACAGGAGTAGATCAGGCCGGAGGGGTCAATTTGCTCGTTAATCCAAATCATGGGAGGCAATGGGTGAGGGAACGGGATCGGTCAAGCAAGCTAGAACTATAGAAAAGCTAGACCCTTAGCGGCGTTTCAGCCACAGTAACAGGGCCATGATTAACCCCACCAGGGGAAGGACCAGCAGGGCAAAAACCCCCAGGCCAATCTGCTGCTGCACCGTCATCACAATGCGACGGTTAGTCACCTGCCGGGGACGAATGGAAAGGGTGGCATCGTCCTTCTGGCTGAGCCAGCTAACGGCGTTGAGGAAAACATCGCCATTCAGTTGTTGCTCAAATAGGCCATCGGTGGCAAAGGTGGCATTGCCAATCACCACCAGGCGAGCCTGGGGCCCGGTGGGCTCCCCATCTTCACCAACCTCGGCGGTTGACCCCTCCCCCACCGGCCGGCTGAGAGCTACCCCCAGGGTGTAGGGGCCACTAGGGGGAGCCTCCTGGTTAAATTGCAACTCTCCCTCAGCAGAGAGGGCTTCAGCCCGACTTTGGGGGTTACTGCGCAGGATCGGCTCCGCCGTCACCCCCGCCATTGCCTCCACATTAACGGGGCGCACCAGGGGAAAGAAGGACCGACCGGTGCCAAAGTCTCGGGTAATGGGATGGTCACCGTAATCCGTTACCAAGGGGGCTGCTGGTCCGAGCCCCACCAGCTGACCCGAGCCAGAAGTATCTAAAACAATGCGATTATCCAGGCTCACCCCCCAGCTATCCAGCAGGCTATCGAGGTTAGGACTGGTGCGGGGGTCAATCATCAATAGCAAACTCCCCCCCCCCTCCAGGTAGGTGGATAGGGCCTTAACTTCGTTATCAAAGAACTCCGCCGCTGGCCCCGCCACGATCACGACGTTGGCATCTTCAGGCACCGTTGAGGTCTTGGCCAGGTCAAGGGGCTCCACCGTAAAGCCCTTCTCCCCTAGGGCGCTGACCGCCTGCTCCAGGCCGGTCTTGCTGCCATCGATGGGGAACTCCTGGTGGCCCTGGGTGAAATAGGCCCGTAGACTACCGGTTTGAGTCAATTGGTCAAGGGCATTGGTGAGGGTGCGCTCGGAGAGGCGATCGCTGGGGCTCAGCACCTGCAACTGACGTCGCTGTTCCCCCTGCTTGAGGAACACTGCACCGGCCTGGGTAGCGCCAAACTCCTGGGCTTGCCTGGGGTCATCGTAGGGGTTAACGTACTCAAAGGAAAATTTATCCCCCGCCTGTCGATAGCTCTCGAGCAGCTGGCGATCCTGGGGGTTTTGATTGGCATCAAAGATCACCACCTGGACAGGATCGGTCAAAGCCTGCACCACCTGCTGGGACTGGGGAGCCAGGGTAAACAATTGATTTTCCGTGAGGTCAATGCGGCTGTTGTAACGAACCGCCAACCAGTTAATTAACCCCAAGATCACCAGCACCGCCAGGGTCGAGATCAGGGCATTAGCGCCGGTCTCCGTGGACCGCTGGGACCAAAAGCGATCACGACCCTGGTCACTGAGGCTGAGGCCCACCACCAGCAACCCCAGGCCCCCCACTAGTAGCCCCAGGGACAGGGGCCCCCAACCCTGCAGCAACCCTACCAACAGGCCCGCGGTGACCAGGGCCAACCCCGGCAGGGATAGATACTTCAATGACCTGGCCATTGCTTTTTTCATCGGTTTGCCCTCCTACTCGCCACTAAGACCGCTGAAATCGCAAGGCTTCAACGGACTGGGCCGTCAAATAAAGGCCCAACACCATAAAAGATAAAAACATCACCAGACTGCTGCTATCAAAAATTCCCTCGGTAAAGTCCGTAAAGTGGCGCAGCAGGGACAGATGGCCGATGGCCTGGCCGAGGGGGCCGGGAATAGCCTGGGCGATGGCATCGATCAGCCACAACATCAGGATCAGGGCAAAGGTCATAATCGCCGCCAGTACCGTACTCTCCGTCAGGGAGGAAATAAACATGCCCAGGGCCAGGATGCTAGCGGCCATGAGCACTAACCCCAGATGGGCAATGCCAAACCCCACCGAGCTGGTGGGGGGAGCGGCGGCCCCCAGGGCCACCGACTGACAGATCATCAGGGGCAAAATCAGGCCGATGTAGAAGAGTACCACCGCCAGCAGTTTGCCCAGGGCCACCGCCCAATTGGGCAGGGGGGAGGTGGCCAACAGTTCCAGGGTGCCTTGCTTGCGTTCGTCGGCGTAGAGCCCCATGGACAACATTGGTAGAATAAACATGGACAGAGAGCCCAGGAGACCGACGTAGGCCTTATTAAATTCGTAGGCCACATCCAGGGGCGGGGAGGGGGGCAACCCCATCTGCACCGCCTGATCCGCCATGGCGGCCTGGGCAATAATTCCCTGGGGGCCGAGTAGGATCACTACCAAAAAGAAGCCCCCCAACAGCCAAAATACCCCAGCAATCAGGTAGGACAGGGGGGAGGAGAGGTAGCTTTGTAGTTCTCGACGGAGAACGGCAAGGATGGACTTGGCTATCATGGGCAAGGCAGGCAAAACAACTCACCCCCGGACGTAGGGTAGCAGTGATCAGCTCACAAAGGCTGGATGTCCAGGCTATCACGGCTGTGGCTCAGCACCTCCACCGATCGCTGCAACTTAGCCTCCAGGTAGTGCTTTTGGTCTAACAATTGGCGTAACCGCTGGTGGCGGGCGATTGCCTGACTCAGGGTCGACAACTGCTCGGTAGGACAGGGTAGACACTGCACCTGACCATCAGCATCCAGACTACAGAGCTGATAGGCCGACGGGGTGGGTTGGGGCGGAGGCAGCTCGCTACCCTGAGAGAGGCGATCAACGTAATCAGAAATTGCCTCTGGGTCACCGTGACGGAGCAGGCTAGCGGCATCTCCAGAAAGGTTAGGAGGGATAGCCATGGTTTCTAACCAACCGTCCACAATGGGCCCTTCCAGGTAGAGGGCCTGAATCTGTTCCAGGGTTTGCCGTAATTCACTATGCCAGGCAGCGATCGCCACCTGAATATCCTCCAACACCTTCAGGGCCAGGGCGGGGTTGGCGTCGTGGCGATGACGGCTAAATACTGGCCGCTTGGGCTTGGGTAATTTGGGCATGGGGGTGGTCTGGGATCTCAGCCCTAAGGGCAGCCCTGACCGATCAACGGTAGGCCGGGGGGGTGGAGTACTCCCTTTGCCGATTTGGAAGGAAATCGGCTTGGCGCTCCCCCGTACCGGCGGTAGGGGAGCGGGGTCTAGGGCATCAAGGGGATCTACCATGGGTAATCACAGCTGGGAGAGGGGGTTAGGGCCCGACTGATCGAGACCGCCAGCATCGCTGGCCAGGGAATTGGCCCCAGGCAACGGCGGTCAACGGTTGGGAGCCACCCTGTTTTTAAGGGTATACCGGAATCCTTAAGTTGTGACCCACCTGGGCAGGGGACAACGGATAATAGACCGTAGCTGAATCCAGGGCGAGGGCCCGGTTCAGAGATCTCAACGGCCGTCTCCCTACAGGACTGAACCTATGCAAATTGGCATCCCCAAGGAAATTAAGGACCAGGAATTTCGCGTCGGTCTCACCCCGGCGGTGGTGCATACCCTCTGCCAGCAGGGCCATGACCTGGTGGTGGAAACCGCCGCGGGGGTGGGGTCGGGCTTTACGGATGGGGATTACCAACGGGCTGGAGCCACCCTGGTGGAGGATCCAGCCCTGGCCTGGCATGCCCAGTTAGTAGTTAAGGTGAAGGAACCTCAGCCCTCTGAGTACCCCTATCTGCGACCGGATCTGGTGTTATTTACCTACCTGCACCTGGCGGCGGAGCGATCGCTGACGGAGGCTCTGCTGGCCAGGGGCACCACGGCGATCGCCTACGAGACCGTTACCAACCCCCAGGGGCGATTACCCCTGCTTACCCCCATGAGTGTGATTGCCGGTCGCCTATCGGTGCAATTTGGCGCCCGTTACCTGGAGCGCCAACAGGGGGGGCGGGGGGTATTGTTGGGGGGGGTGCCCGGGGTGGCCCCCGGGCTGGTGGTGATCCTGGGCGGTGGGGTGGTGGGCACCGAGGCCGCTAAGATGGCGGTGGGTCTGGGGGCCCGGGTGCAGATTATCGATCTCAATGTGGAGCGTCTGGCAGAGCTAGAAACCCTATTTGGGTCCCGGGTGGAACTGCTCTACAGCAGCGCCAGTCAGATCGCCGCGGCGGTGCCCCAGGCCGACCTACTGATTGGGGCGGTGCTGGTTCCGGGCCGCCGCGCCCCAATCCTGGTCAGTGAGCCTCTGGTGGCTGCCATGCAGCCAGGCTCGGTGATTATTGACGTGGCGGTGGATCAGGGGGGCTGCATCGAAACCCTGCGGCCCACCAGCCATAGCCAGCCCACCTACCGCCATGCGGGGGTGGTGCACTTTGGGGTACCCAATATGCCCGGGGCCGTTCCCTGGAGTGCCACCCAGGCCCTCAGCAATGCCACAGCTCCCTACGTGCAGAAGCTGGCCCGGGGGGTAGAGAGGGCACTGACAGAGGATGGCGGCCTGGCCCAGGGGCTGAACGTAGCTGGGGGAAAACTGGTGCACCCGGCGGTTAGGGAGGTATTCGCTGATCTGTAGCTGTAGCCAACTTGTAAGGGGCCAGAGGACAACCTACCAACCAAAGGCGGATAGCACGGTGGGGGCTTGAGGGACCGGCGACTCCGCCGGGGGGATAGGAGCCGAAATTCTAGTTTCGGCACAAAAGGAAGCGGTATTGAAGCCGCCAAACCGCTTCACCACACTGGTGCGCAGCCGTAGGTTGGGGTTGGCAAACCAGAACCGCTCCACGGAACTCATGGTTTCATACTCCGTGGTCAGTACCAGACCCTGATCGCCATCAATTTCGTAGCGGCCAATCACCGGGACAATTTCGGCATAGCCCCGTTCCCGCAGCAGTTGACCCCGGCTCGGTTGATCGGCGTCGGGCACCAGGGCGAACACCGTATTGCCAGTATGGTTTTCATCCTCCCGGTCCCAGGCCATGGAACCCTCCCAGGTGACCAGAGCCCCCCCCACCGCCAGGGCGGGCTCCACACCGTGGAGCTGACAAATGTCCACCACCCTGGGGTGGCCCTGCTCCAGGGCCTCCACCGCAATGCTGGACCCACCCAATTCCGCCCGCCGGAAGGGTAGGTGATGGGTGGTGCGTTGGGAGTGCCATTGGCCAGCGCTGAGCCGGAAGAAGTCCATTACATCCATGGGGCGACTTAAAGGAGAAACCTAGCTATAGGGAAGTTGAGGCTGATCATAGATCATTTCCTCTCCCTCTGCCATGGCAGCCAGGCCCAGGGGTGACAGCCGGTCCAGATCCTGCCTGCTCAACCCTGGAACACCTAAGCCACGGTGCCAAAGCGAATCTTCAGGTAATCATCCTCCATTTTGGCACCAGCGGGCTCCATGGCGGCCAGGGCCTGGGGCAGCACCAGGTTGCGGCGGTGGTTGCCAATCCGGATATTCAGCTCGTCAGCGGATTTACTGAGCTCGATTTTATCCTTGGCAATACCCGGCAGGTAGACCTCCAGGCTGTACTGATTGTTATCCTGCACCACCCGCAGGGTGGTTTCCTTGTAGTAGACCTGGGTGGGGTCTTCCTCGCCGTAGAGGGTCTGCTTAAGACGTTGCAGCGCCTCTAGCCCACACATCTCATCAGCAAACAGGGGAATTTCCTTCACCGGCAGGGGGCGAAAATTATCGTGGATTTCCTGCTTGTACTGCTGCTGTTTCTCCTTCATCCGTTGGAAGAAGGGGTCCTGTACCGCCTCCGGGATGATGCGGTTAGCGATCACCAGGTCGGTGCCCACATTGTAGAGGCTGAGGTAGGCATGGGCCCTCAGGGATTCCTTAATCACCATTTTCTCGGGGTTGGTGACCAGGCGCACCGAGGTGGTGCCCGGGTCGGTGAGTACCTTTTCTAAAGCAATTAACTGCTCGTAGAACTCGTAAGGGGCGTCCATCACTTCCTTAGTGGGCAGGGAAAACCCCGCCACCGGGCGAAACAGGGGCTCCACCAGGGGCCGCAGGGCCTCCGACACCGCCTGGAAGGGTTTGTAGAGCTTGCGCATATACCAACCGGCCACCTCGGGGAGGCTAAGCAGGCGCAGGGCCGTACCGGTGGGGGCGGAGTCAATGATCAACACATCATATTCCCCCTCGTCATGGTGACGCTTCATCCGCACCAGACTAAAAATTTCATCCATGCCGGGCAAAATTGCCAGTTCTTCCGCCTCAATCCCCTCCAGACCCCGGGCCTGCAGCACGTTAGTGATATAACGCTTCACCGCTCCCCAGTTGCCCTCCAGTTCCAGCAGGGCGTCTAGCTCTGCCCCCCAGAGGTTAGGCTGCACTGGCCGGGGATCATGGCCCAGATCCAGGTCAAAGCTATCCGCCAGGGAATGGGCTGGGTCCGTGCTTAGCACCAGGGTCTTATAGCCTAACTCCGCACAACGCATCCCCGTGGCCGCCGCTACGGAGGTTTTACCAACGCCGCCTTTACCAGTCATCAATAATACCCGCATGGGGTGGCCTCGCCTTTTTCTAGTGGTGTCTCGCTATAGGATAAATATATGAAGCAGGGGGAACCTTGATAGGCAGGGCACCCCAGTTCATTTATTGAGTTTCATTTATTAATTTATAGGTTTTTGACAGGTTATGCCTCGGAGGGTAACCGAATTTGATCGGTGGATAGCTGTTCTAGACCCTGGTGGGGGGCCAGTCAACCCTCCACCCCCTGTCGCCAAGCCTGGAGAGCCGGCCAGGCCGGGCAGGGCCGCGCCGGTTGTAGGGCCTCTGGTTTACTCCAGGTGAAGGGGGCCTGCTGTTCCGCTGACATCCACAACAACCGTTTGGCTCGGGTCATGGCCACGTAGAGCAGACGGTACTCCTCGGCGGTTTTGAGATGTTTGGCCTGCTGCCAGGCATTGAGCGCGTCCGGCAGGTCCTCCCTGCCCTGGTGGATGTAGGTGCGAATCTGGGCCCGGGCCACCTCCGCCAGGGTGAAGTCCCCCAGGAATTCCGCTGGGGGGGGGACCCACAGTTGACCGGGGATGGTTTTCTCCTGCAGGAAGGGCAGAAACACGCCGTCCCAGTCTAAGCCCTTGGCCCGGTGCATGGTCAGGATAGTGACCTGACCGGGTCGGGTGTAGAGGGCGTCGGTGTCCTCCGTTTCCACGGCGCTGAACCGTTCCCCCCCCAGGATGTCCTGCAGGACGGCCACGGTGGCGGCCAGGCTGGTATCCTGCCGCAGTTGTTGGCTGACCCGGGCGGCCAGCTTATCGGCGGTGGCCAGTTCACTTTGGTTGTAGCCCAGGGTCAGGCCAATGAAGGAAAACAGGCTGTAGGAGGGCAATTCCAGCCGCGATCGCAGCAAACTCAAACAATAGCGGCGGGCGGTCTGGGCCGCCTCCGTCTGGGGGGGAGTATCCAGGGGCCCCGGATAGAGAAACTGCTCTGGGGCCAGGGCCAGAGCATCCAGGTCCTGGCTGGGCACCCGGCGGCGATCCACCAGAATACGCAGCGCACCCTTGAGTTGGGTGGGGGAGTGGGGCCGTTGGATAAACCGTAGCAGGGCCAGCATCTCCTCCGGCACCTGGGTCTGGCGGTCCTGCTCGCCGACGTCGTATAGCCTCAGCCCCAGGGCCGCCAGATCCACCCCCACCCGTTCTGGCTGTCGCAGGTGCTGGGCCACGTACTGGCCCTGGCGGCCCTCCCGCACCAGCACCGCCAGGCTGACCTGGGGATGCTCCTGGTAAAGGGTGGCGATCCGGGCGGCCAGGGCGGTCAGGGCGGCGGCCGGGGTGGGGGGGGTCACCAGTTCAACCCCGGCCCCCAGGGGGGGAGGGTTGGCGTCCACCTGGGGGTCATCCGGGTATACCGGCTGAATGGTTTGGGGCCGAAAGGGCACCTCTGGGCCGGCCAGATGGGCCTGGTTGACCCAGGTCAGCAGGTGGTTGGCCGCCGCCATGATCAGGGGGCTGCTGCGACCCGCCTGATCCATGGTGACCAGGCGCTGGTGGGCCTGGCAGCGATCGCAAAACTGATTGAAAAACGCCGGATCGGCGGGGGTAAAGGTGGAGTTGATCGCCTGGTTAGGATCCCCCACCCGCACCAGATTGGGGGAGGCCTCAGGGTGGTCCGGATCCTGGGCCAGTAGGGTGAGCAGCTGGCTCTGCAGAGGGGAGGAGTCCTGGGCCTCGTCCTCAAATACCGCGAACACCCGACCTTGCCAAAACCGCCGGGTTTGGTCATCCTGCAGACTACGCAGGGCCGCCAGAATCATATCGTCGTAATCGATCAATCCCTGCTGGGTGAGCAGGGTCTGGTACTCGGCGTAGAGTTCTGCCGCCAGGGTCAGCACCCCATAGCCTACCCCCTGGGTCTCGACCTGGGCCAGGGCCCCCAGGTCCGCTGGTTGTAGACCGGAGCTTTTAGCTTCCCGAAGGGCGGTGTGGGCCAGGCTGGGCAGTACCTCGGTGCGCAGCACCGACTGCCGACGCAGGCGCTCCGTTTCCTCGCCATCAAACTGACGGCCAGTGATCAACGCCTCGTGCCGATCGCCATGGCTAGCCCACCACTGCTCCACCGCCCGGCGTAGCAGCCGGTTATTCTGGCCCGGGGAAACCAGGGTGAGGGTTTCCAGGCTGAGGTTGGAGAGTTCGGGGTTGCGGGTGGCGATGGTCAGGGCCAGACCGTGCAGGGTGGAGACGGTGAAGCTGGTTTGGGGCCAGTCTAGCCGGCGCAGGTGGCTGCGCACCTTGGCCTTGAGGTTGGCGGCGGCGGAGCGGGTAAAGGTGACCAGCACCAACTGGCGATTGAGGTGTAGGCGATGGCGAAGGATGGCGATCGCCGCCGCCGCCGCCATACCCGTGGACTTACCCGCCCCGGGCACCGCCGATACCGCCAGGCTGCCCCCCTGCCAGCCCGCCAGGGCCCGCTGCCCTGGGCGCAGACGGTGGTACAGATCCGCCAGGATGGCCTGCCGATCAACCGTCACCCCCCTGGCTGGGGGGCTGTCTGCGGGAGGCAGGGGATAGGAATCGGCAGTGGACATGGGGAAAACAGGGGGGGCGGGGACGACTTTGATCGGCGTTGGTGGTTCCCATTTGGGAGGTCCCTGGTTACACTGGAATTTAAGTAAGTTACCCTTTGGTTTTGTATAGTGTAGCTGGCGTCTTTTAGCTTGGGGAACCCAGCTTAGGGCACCGACTTAGATCCTGATCGCGGCCGATCACAAATGGCCCTGGGTCTTGTCCTAACCGGGTTGGCCACTGCTATAAATCGTTTCATTGAGGCAGGGTGAGGATGACCATTGGCAATCTGGGGGGATTACCGTGAGCGAACAAAATTCCTACGAGCTGCTGGGCTTAACCGAGGCCTCTAGTTTTGAAGACATTCAGGCGGCCCGTGATCGCTTGGTCGAGAGCTGTGGTGAAGAACCGAAGCAAAAGGCAGCGATTGAGGCGGCCTACGATGCCATTTTAATGGAGCGTTTACGGCTTCGACAGGAGGGTAAGATTAGGGTTCCCGATCGCATCCGGTTCGCTGAAAATAACCCTGAGCCTCCCCCTGTCCCTCGGCCAGCTCCCAGATTGCCCCGGCCCCAATGGCTCAACGATCTGGTGGAGGCTCCCAGCCGTGAAGGGGCGCTTTGGCCCGCCCTCAGCTTTACAGGCCTGACCCTGCTGAGTCTCTACGCCCCCTCCCTGGGGCTGGCGGTGGCGATTGCGGCGGCCATATACTTCCTGAATCGTAAGGAGTATCGGTTTTGGCGATCGGTACTGCTCACCATCGCCGGTCTGGTGCTGGGCATGGTATTGGGGGCCCTACTGGCCCAACTATTGGTTAGCCAGGGGCTACTTCCAGCCTGGCTCACCCCCGATGCGGTGGCTGCCGCCTTCGCCTGTTTGGTGCTGTGGGTCTGTAGTAGTTTTCTGCGGTGATGATTGCGAAACAGCAATCTCCGGAACCTACTGACCCTTGCTAGCTAATCGCAGTCAGGGTTTATAAGTTAGCGATCGCCAGACAAATTGGGGCAGGGCTAGCATGCGCCGCCACCGCCAGGGTTCCTGGTAGAGGCGATAGAGCCACTCCAATTGGTAGCGGCACATCCATTGGGGTGCTCGAGTTTTTACCCCAGCCCAGATATCAAAACTACCTCCCACCCCAACCCAGATACTATTGGGACAGAGATGGCGGTGATCACGGATCCAAAGCTCCTGACGGGGTACTCCTAACCCTACCAAAATTACACTGGGCTGTAGGGTTACCAACCGCTCCAGGAGTTGGGCCTGGTCAGGGGCAGACAGAAAACCATGCTGGGTACCCGCAAGGGTTGCCGCCATGCCTTGACGTTGCCAGTAGATGGCGGCCTGATCTACCACCCCCGGCACTCCACCGAAGAAAAAGGCGGTTTCACTGGCGGAGAGTCGCGTCAGCAGGTCGGCCGCCAGCTCAATACCTGGCATGCGGCTAACCCGACGATTTTGGGTACGAAAATAGAGTACCACCCCAGCCCCATCGGGAATCACCAGGTCCGCCGCTAGGATAATTTGCCGCAGTTCCGGGTTTTGATCCGCCTGCATGGCCATTTCCGCGTTCAGGGTGACCACATGGCTACCTTGGCCCTGGCGGTGCCGATCCAGTAGCCAGCCGCCATAGTCGGCCCGCAAATGCACCGGTAGGCCCATGACCTGGAGGGGTTGGGAGGGTTGACGGTTAGCTTTGGTGCGATCGACGAGTACCATGGCATCTCCTTCTGGTCGTCGCTCATTATAAACAAGGATAGTTGCCTGTGGTTTGTTTTTTTCCTGATTTCCGCTCCATTTAACTGCCTCTTAGGGTTCAATGCCAGGGCTTCTCACCAGTTATATCCAGTTGTATCCGTGGGGTTCGCCTGATCAGGAGGGCCGGTCGGCTCGGTTAGGAAACCTTTTGCTCCACCCCGAACCCCACCAGTCGCAGGGCATCCAGGGGCCTGTCTGGGGCTGGCCGCTGGTAGTTGAGAATCCGCCGAATTCGCAGGTTGGGGTTGATCAGGGTAATGGAATCGACCGAAACCACCTGGGTATAGGGGGTAGTCATCAACAGTTCTCGGTTCTCGGGATTATAACTAAAGCCAGAGATAATCGGTCGGGCCTCCTCATAGGCCCGGTCCCGTAGATAATCACCCACCAGTAGGGTGCCCTGTTGTTGCTTGGGAATAAACACTGCTCGCAGGGCCTGGGTGACCTGCTCACCGGTTTCAGAAACGGTGTGGAACCGCAGTTGAAACCCCGGCAGTTGGTCGAGGTGCTCGACGGCGGCGTAGTGGTTATCGGCTAGCACCTGGCGTCGTTGGACGTCGGTAATGGCCTCCACATCGAAGTCTGTATGCGATCGCTCCACCTGCTGGTGGGTGAGGTAGTGGTAGGTGCGCTCAATACTCCAGTGGCCCAGGCAGCAGTCAAAAAAATAGTGGAGATCGCTTAGATCCATGTCCATGGCTTTGGTCCAGTTCTGCAATCAAGGCCAGTGTGGCTGATTCTTAGGGTAGCAGGGAGTAGGGCACCATGGGGGTAAGGGGCTCTACTCCCTGGTCAAGCTCAGCTGGCGACCCTTCCTCGGGTCAGTCGTCGCCTAGAACTGCGGGTCGTGGACCAGGTTAGAAGCCCGGTTGTGCTGGAGGTTTAAGAGGTTTAGGCTGTCTCCTGGTCTAACAATACCGAGGCCAGCAGGGGATCTAGGGCGTTCTTCAGGTGGCCAGTACGGATAAATTCGGCGTAGGTGTCTACCTCAATCGCCAACAGTTGTTCCCGCAGCCGTTCTGAGGCCAGTTCCTGGATCAGGGGGTTGTGCTGTTCCAATTGGGTGATTTGTTCCTGCACCTGATCCAGCTGGCCATCCACCAGGGCCATCTGGTAACTAACAAATTCCTGTTCAAACTCCCCTGTGGTTTTAATCTCCTCCAGTCGATCCATCACCCGGTTAAGGGCCACCCGGCGGGCGGTCAACTGTTTGTACTCCAACCGTAGGGGTTGATCCCCCAGCGGCCCGAGCCATTGCAGCAGTGGCTGGATGGTTAGCCCCTGCACCAGCAGGGTAAAAAGCATCACCCCAAAGACAATGGAGATCACCTCCTGACGTTGGCTGAGCAGGGCCGGTACACTCAGGGCCAGGGCCACGGACACCGATCCCCGCAGCCCCCCCCACCAGAGAATGGTTTGACCGGCCAGGGGCAGATCCATAGTGGGGCCGGTGATCGCATTGCTGAGGGCGCCGAGCACAAAAACACTGAGGGCACGGGCCACCAGAATCAGAGCGATCGCCACCAGAATCTTATCTAACTGGTCCACCAGTCCAGAAAACTGCACCTGGTCACCAATCAGGAGAAACACAATGGAGTTAATAAAAAATGAGACAAACTCCCAAAAGTCTGAGACCACCAGGCGGGTGCGGGGGCTCATGCCAATCCGAGAGCCAAAGTTACCTAAGATCAGACCCACCAGCACCACCGCAATCACCCCGGACCCCCCCAGTTCCTCCGCCACCAGGTAGGTACCGTAGGCAGATACCAGGGTAAGGGATTGCTCCACCAGGGGAATGTCAAACCGCTGGGTTAGGAAGGAAATGCCAAAGCCGATCAGGGCGCCAATGCCGGCGCCAACCCCGACGAACACTAGAAAGTGGGCTACCGTCACCGAGGGGTCGAACTGCTCCACCCCCAGGGCGATGCCCAGCACCAGGTTAAAGGCCACCACCGCCACCCCATCGTTAAACAGGCTCTCGCCTTCCATCACGGTGGTCAGCTTCCTATCGACCCCCAGTTCTCGAAACAGGGCTACCACTGACACCGGATCGGTGGCGGAGAGGCTGGCCCCCACCAGCAGGGCAGTGGCCAGGGAGGCTCCGGCCCAGATCTGCAGCCCCACCACCAGACTGCCAACACAGATGATCACCCCGACAATGGCGTAGAGAGAAATCGGTACGGCGTACTGTTTGAGATTTTTCCAGTTGAGGTTCCAGGCGGCCTCAAACAGGAGGGGGGGCAAAAAGATAAACAGGATGAGTTCGGGAGACAGGTTAACCAGCCGCACGTCCAGCACCGCTAGCCCCAACCCCACCAGCAACAGCAGCAGGGTATAGGGAATGTTGCGCAGCAGACTAAAGACCCGGGAAAGGGTGGCCACCCCCAGGGACACGGATAACACTAGACAAAACTGTTGCAGGTTAGCTTCTATGGAGGGGGTATCCAGGTCTCCAACCGGCAAATCGGCGATCTCAATCATCGGGCTTCCCTCCGTAATTGAGCCTGGGATAGGAGGGACTCAGCAAAGGCCAGGGCCTCCTGGTGGGTGGCCCCCCCAGCCAACTGGGCCAGCTCCTGTCGCCGTTCTGGCAGGGAGAGGGGGGCGACGCGGACAACGGTGCGCACCGCCTCCTCCCCGTCAGGAGGGGCTGGGGTCGCCCCGCTGTCAATCACCTGCTTACCCACCCGCCAGTGGGTATCCGCCAGGGCCGCCACCATGGGCTGGTGGGTGACGCAGAGCACCTGGTGATGGCGACCCAGTTGCCAGAGTTTTTCGCCGATCGCCTGGGCCACCCGCCCCGATACCCCCACATCAATTTCATCAAACACCAGGGTGTCTACCCCCTCCTGCTGGGAGAAGCAGGTTTTCAGGGCCAGCAAAAACCGGCTCATTTCCCCACCGGAGGCGGTGGCCGCCAGTGGCTGGAGGGGTTCCCCCGGGTTGGGGCTAAAGTAAAATTGCACCCGGTCCGCACCGCTGGGGCCCGGCGCCTGGGCCTGGAGTTGCACCTGGAACTGTACCCGATCCATGGCCAGGG
Source organism: Leptolyngbya sp. (assembly GCA_040381765.1). GTDB lineage: Bacteria > Cyanobacteriota > Cyanobacteriia > Phormidesmidales > Phormidesmidaceae > Nodosilinea. The sequence continues at coordinate 18,092 of JBEIGU010000003.1, read as the reverse complement.
GTTTAAGCTCGGCGATCAGGCGAGCCTCCAGGGCGCGGGCGGCTTGCTGGCGCTGCTGGTGCAGCCGATCGCAGGCCCCCTCCAGCTCGGCCTGGCAACGCTGGGCCGCCGCCGCTAGGGCCGCCAGGGACTGGCCCTCGTCGGTGAGGTCCGCCAGGTTGGCCGCCAGCTCCTCCCGGTAGGCGATCAGTTCCGCCAGCGATCGCCCGTAGCGTCGCCCCAGCCCCTTCAGCTGCCGCAGCCGTTCCTCCACCTGCTCTAGCCGCTGGGGGTCGGCCTCGACGCTGCTACCGTAGAGATTAATGGCCCGGCCCGCCTCCTGCACCTGGGTGAGGGCCTCGGTAATTAAGGTTAGGGTGGGGCTGAGACTGGTGTCGTAGACCACCATGGTGCTGAGGATGGTCTCCGCCTGCCCCAGCAGGTCGGCGCAAGCGGGGGTATCCCCATGGTTCTCGTAGAGGATCTGGTAGACCTGGTAGCTCTGCTGCTGCAGATCAACGCTGTGGGTGAGGCGGTGTTGTTCCTGGGTGAGCTGCTCCAGTTCCTGGGGGTCCTCTAGTTGAGCCTGGTCTAATTCCTGCTGATGCCGCTGCCAGAGATCTAGTTTTTCCTGCCGTTCCTGCTCTAACCGTTGGCGCTCCCGCCAGTGTTGCTGGGCGGCGCGGCTGGCGGCGTAGGCCTGGGCGACCCGCTGGCGATCGGCCAGCAGAGCCTCGCCACCAAAACTATCCAACCAATCCCGCTGGCGATCGGCCGAGCCCACCTGCAGGGTCTGCCCCTGGGCGGTAATTTCTACCAACTGCTGCCGCAGGAACTCCAGTTGGGGCTTGGTCAGGGGATGATCGTTTAAAAAACTACGACTCCGCACCGAGGCCTTGCCCAGGGTAATTTCCCGACGACAGACCAGGTCACCGGTGGTTAGCGGCAGGGCTTGATCCGCTAACCACTGGGCTAACAGTGGGGAGGGGCGAAAGTGGGCCTCCAGCCGGGCTCGATGGGCCCCCGCCCTGACCAACCGGGGGCTAACCTTGCCCCCCAGCACCGCCTCCAGGGCATCCAAAATAATTGATTTACCCGCGCCAGTTTCCCCGGTAAGCACCGTCAAGCCCGGGGCTAGCTGCAGCTCCAGGGTATCAATCAGGGCAAAGTTTTCAATCCGCAGGGCGGTTAGCATAGGGACAGGGCACGGGAAGGCGGGAGCGACAGGGGGCCCACCGCCTGATTTTAGTACAGCCACAGGAAAAGCGCCCAGGCCATTTCCCCTAGAGAAGGGCCTGGGTTGCCAGGGCGGCGGATGGGAAGTGGGGAATTCTCCCCCCCTTTTACCCCCCAGGGGGGGCGCCTTCACCGTTACAATAGTTTACGGTGTCGTTCTGGGGCAAAGATGGTATCTAACCTGGCTAATGGGTTGCAGAGCAGCGGCCTCTCCGGAGCAGTAACCTTACCGGCGGAGACCATCACGGTCAGTAGTGAGGTGGTGACGCCGCTGGAGGAGGCACCGGCCCAGGCCTCGCCCCAGCGGCGACGTCAGGATCCCTTTGAGGGCATGGGCTATGACCCGGCAACGATCACCGCCTACTACGGCCGCCGCCCCCTGCAGGTGATAGCCCGACTGGTGGCCATTTGCTTTCCCCTGCTGGGGTTTTACCTGCAACTGTGGCTAGACCAGCGCCTGGGCCGACGCGATCAAGAGCAGCAGCGGGCGGTGCAACTGCGGCAACTGCTCACTAACCTGGGGCCCGCCTACATCAAAATTGGTCAGGCCCTCTCCACCCGCCCCGACCTGGTGTCCCCCCTCTACCTGGAGGAGCTCACCCGTCTGCAGGACCAGTTGCCCCCCTTCCCCAATGACATTGCCTTTCACTTCATTGAGGTGGAACTGGGGGCCCCTCCCCAGGAGGTCTATGCCGAGCTCTCGGAGCATCCGGTGGCCGCCGCCTCCCTGGGGCAGGTCTATAAGGGCAAGCTCAAAACCGGAGAAACGGTGGCGGTTAAGGTGCAACGCCCCGGTTTGGCCAACCGTATTACCCTCGATCTCTACATCCTGCGTCGTCTAGCCAGTTTCGCTAACCGTCGCATTGGCCGCATCCGCAGCGACCTGGTGGCGATCATGGACGAGTTTGGCGATCGCATCTTCGAGGAGATGGACTATACCCACGAGGGCCGCAATGCCCAGCGTTTCGCCGATCTCTACGGCCACAGCCCCGACATTTACGTGCCGCACATCTACCCCCAGTACACCGCCCGGCGGGTGCTGACCATGGAGTGGATCGAGGGGATCAAGCTGACCCGGGTGGAGGAGCTCAGTCGCCTGGGCATCAATGCCACCCACCTGATTGAGGTGGGGGTGCAATGTTCCCTCAGGCAACTGTTGGAGCATGGTTTCTTCCACGCCGACCCCCACCCCGGCAACCTGCTAGCCATGCCCGATGGCCGCCTCGCCTACCTGGACTTTGGCATGATGAGCCAGGTTAAACCCCAGCAGCGCTACGGCCTGATTGAGGCGGTGGTGCACATGGTGAACCGCGATTTTGAGGGCCTGGCGGGGGACTACGTGAAGCTGGAGTTCCTCACCCCGGACACCGACCTGAGCCCGATTATTCCAGCCCTGGCCAATGTCTTTAACAATGCCCTGGGGGCCAGCGTGGCGGAGCTCAATTTCAAGAGCATCACCGATGAGTTTTCGGCGCTGATGTACGAGTATCCCTTTCGGGTGCCCGCTTACTATGCCCTGATCATTCGCTCCCTGGTTACCCTGGAGGGCATTGCTATCAATGTTGACCCTGACTTTAAGGTGTTGAGTAAGGCCTACCCCTACGTGGCTAAGCGGTTACTCACCGACCCCGCCCCCCAACTGCGGGCCTCCCTGCAGGACTTACTCTTTAAAGACGGCAGCTTTCGCTGGAATCGGCTGGAAAACCTGCTGCGCAATGCCCGCGACAATAGTGACTACGACCTCGACCAGGTGCTAGACCAAACCCTGGAGTTTATCTTTTCCGATCGGGGGGAATTCCTCCGCGATCGGATTGTCTCCCAGCTAATTGAGGCGGCGGATCAACTGGGGCAGAACTCCCTGAGATCGGCCACCACCTGGATACAGCAACGCCTGGGTCTGATTCCCGAGACCCCTAGCCCGGAGGTCGAGGCTAATCCAGGTAATGACCTGCAGCAGCTCCTGCGGGTTCTCACCATCCTGCAGGAAACCCAGGGCTTTGATCCGATCAAGCTGGCCAGTCGTCTGCCCCCCCTGCTGTTTAAGCCCGAAACCCAGGCCATGGGGCAGGCCGTGGTCTTTGGCCTGGGGCAACGGTTACTGGTGCGCCAGTTGCGTCGCCTGTTGATTGTGCCTGAGGGGGTTGCCGGCACTCCCCAGTTACCTCCCGCAGCGGGCGCTTAGCGAAACACCAGTCCTGCCTGCATCCTGCCCCCTGCATCCTGATTACTGACCACTGATTACTGCCTCCCCTCCCAGGGATCGTCTGATTTACACCCCCGAGTACTAAGGCCTCCCCTCCCCCCTTCCCTGCCCTTGGCCATGACCTCCACTGCTCTGAAGCGATCGCTGCTAGCCTTCCTATTGGGCCTGAGTGCCGTTCTCCTGTGGAATTGCGGACCGGGCAGCCTGCCGGGCACCGCTCCCCCCCGGGTGGAATCCTTGGAGCAGGCCAGGGCCGCCCTGGAGCAATCGATTCTACCCAACATTGAGGTCATTACCGAGGTGGTTAGCGATGCCGCCGCCGCCCGCTACACCACTGATGCCACCCCTGATCCCCTGCCCCGGTTGGAGGACTTCCCCCTCTACGGCGCCACCCCCCAACCCGGGGATAACCCCCTCTACGTAGAAATTTTTAGCTCCTCCGAAAAGGCCAACGTGGAACGCCAGAATGAGCGCTGGCTGGTGGAGGTGGCGGAGGCCTTTAACCAGCGCCAGGTGGCCCTGCCCAGCGGCCAGGTGGTGCAGGTGGGGGTGCGGCAGGTGCCCTCGGGTACGGCGGCCCGGTTGCTGGCGGCGGGTACGGTGCAGCCCACCGGCTACAGCCCCTCCAACGATCTGTGGGTGGCGATGGTGGAAAGTCAGGGGGTGAAGACCGTGACCGTGGCCCCCCGCCTGGTGCCCAACACCGCCGGTTGGGTGGTACCCAAGACCGTCTACGATAGCTTGGCCCAGCAGGGGGAGGTAAACTTTGACCGCCTGCTGAATGCCATTGCCTCCGGCCAGGTCACCGTGGCCTACCCCAACCCCTACTCCAGCTCCACCGCCCTGAACCTGCTCTATACCCTCTACTGGCGCGCCGCGGGCCACCAGCAGAATGGCGGCCCCCTCACCGTAGCGGAACTGGAAACTCCCCAGGTCAACTCCGTGTTTGACCAGTTCCAATCCCAGGTGTTGATCACCACCGCCACCACCCTGGACCTGCAGGAGCTCTTCCTGCGGGTCCAGAGCCAGCTGCAGGCCTTTCCTCTGGAATACCAGAACTACCTGGCCCTGCGTCAGGTACCGGGCTTTGAAGCCACAGAATTTATTCCCTTTGGGGTGCCCCACAATAACCCCCTGGTGGGCTTTAGCTGGAATAGCCCGGCCCAGCAGGCGGCCCTCAAAGCCTTTGCCAGCTTTGCCCAGTCCCAACCGATGCAGGACCTGGCGGCCCAGCAGGGGTTTGTCCAGACCGACTACCTGAAAACCGCCAAAACCCCGCCGCTGCCCTCTGGGGAGGTGCTGCTGGCGGCCCAGTCAAACTGGAAACAGCGCAAGGACGGAGGCCGTACCGTCTATATGAGCCTGGTGATTGACACCAGTGGATCCATGGAGGGCCAACGGCTACAGGCCCTTCAGGAGGGGCTGCGGGTGGCCGCGGGTCAGATCAACGCTGGTAATTCCGTGGGCATCGTCAGCTTTGCCGATCGCCCGGTACGCCGCCTCCCCCTGGCCCCCTTTGATACCCTGCAGCACCAGCGCTTTCTGGCCACCGTCGATCAGCTCCAGGCGAATGGGGCCACCGCCATGTACGACGGCCTGATGGTGGGGCTGGCGGACCTGCTGGAGAAGCAGGCCAGGGATCCTAACGGGCGCTTCTACCTACTGCTGCTCAGCGATGGCGAGGTTAACCGGGGCTACAAACTTGATGCGATTAAATCCGTGCTGGAGTATAGCCAGGTGCGGTTTTACCCGATCGCCTACGGGGAAGTCAGCCAGACGGAACTGCAGGCGATCGCCAACCTGCGAGAGGCCACGGTGAAGCAGGGCACTCCGGAAAACGTGCGCAGTTTGTTTAAAGACCTGTTCCAGGTCAGTCTCTAGGCCATGAGTAACCCAAACCAACGCTTAATTCTCACCCTGGGCCTGGGCTGGCTGGCCTTCCTGGCCCTGGGGTTGGTGCTGCGGCAGGGGCTCCGTAGCCCAGGGGTAACGGTGATCATCGATCGCAGCTACTGCAGCCCGGCCCAGTGGCAGGGGGTAACTCAGGCCTACGCCGACCTGTACGACCAGGACCAACAGCAAAGGATTAGCCTTGACCAGGTGATCTACGTCAGTGACCTGGGGCAGGAGGCCGCTCCCCAAATTCCTACCCCAGAGCAGGTGCAGGCCCTCAATACCTACGGGCGCTTTAACCCCAGCCAACTGGAGGCGGCCCTCAAGGCCGAGCCCCAGGCCAGGGTGCTGTCCTGTCATCGGCCCTAGTAACATCCAAGACTGTATTCAACGCATTGAGTCCTACACCGTTGAAGGCAGAGAAGCATTCCTGGAAACCCCCATGATGCCAGATGCCGTCATCCGCCTGGATACGCCACACGCCCATAGGCGCCATAGAGATTTTTCCAAGCATGAGTAGTTACTACCAACTAAAGAAACCATCCCGTTCGATTTCCTCAATCACCTGCAGGCCTCGGGTGTCCCCCACTTTCAGAATCGCCGATCGGGCATCCTCCCGCACCCCCAGGTCCCGATCTTCGGCAAAGGTTTCGATCAGGGCATCAATGGCGGTGTGGTAGATCACATTGGAGGGTAATTCCCGACAGAGTTGGCCCACTGCCCAGGCGCAGTTACTGCGTACCGCCGCTACCCCATCCTGACGCATGGCCTCAATCAAGGGCGGCAGGGCCGTAACCACCTGGTGATAGCTGACCTGGGCCATCTGGGCCAGGGCACTAGCGGCCCACAATCGCACTGCAGAAATATCGGTATTTAAGGCTTCAATTAAGGCCGGTAGGGCCCGGGCATCCTGGGCATTGCCTAAGGCCCAGACTAGGCCCTTGCGCACATACCCATTCCAATCCCGATGGAGTTGCCCCATCAGGGGCTCCACGGCAATGGCACTGGGGTTACGGCCCAGTGCGTAGGCGGCGCTAACCCGCACCAGGGGGCAGAGATCCTGGAGGAGGGTGATCAGGGGAGCGATCGCCCGGGGCTCGGCTAGCTCACAGAAGGCCCGGGCTGCTACCATGCGTTGCTGGGGATCGGTAGACTCTAATAGAGGCAGCATTTCCTCAGGATCATAGCTGGGCCCCTCGCCCTGGCCAGGGGAACCTAGCTGATCAAGGGGATCGGCAAACTCCACCTCGGCATTAAGGTTGGTTAGATCATCATCCATAGGTCACTGTACCCGGTTGCGTTACCATTATCCGATACCGTTGACCCCCTCCCAAGGACAACCGTAAACCTAGAAGAGGGTTTAAACTAGAATAATTGACCTTAACCAGGAGACCACCGATGGTTGCCAGCCAGATTTCTGCCCAGGATCTATTTCGGGCCGCCTATGAAAACCGTTATACCTGGGATAGTCACTTTCCTGGCTATCGGGCCCAGGTCACCTATACCCACAATGGCCAGGTATACACCGGTGAGATTACGGTGGGCCCCGATCTTAAACCCAGCGTCTCTGGAGTGGGGGCGGAGTCGGCCCAAAAGGCGATCCATGGCCAGTTATTTGAGGTGGCCATCCATCGGGTGCGGCGGGCTTTTACCGATGTCCACGGGCAAAACACCTTTAGCTACGGTGAATCTCGACCAGAGGGGGCGGTGGAGATTCTGTTGGGGGGCAAGGGGCAGGGCGATCGCTACGAAGTGCGCGACAACGAAGTCACCATGGTCCACCGTCACATCCACGGCGTGGTGGTGACCATCCACACCTTTAACAGCCATGATACCGGCGCCGGCTACCTATCCCACCGTTACAACTCGGTCTACCATGATCCCCAAACCGGTGAGCAAAGGGGCGGTCTCAGCAGCTTCGAAGACGACTACGAGGCGGTGGGCGGCTACCAGATCCTGCGCCGTCGGGCTATCTCCACCGAGGTGGAGGGCAATCTTGACCAGCAGGAGTTTGTCTTCACCGACCTGGCCCTACTCCCCTCGGCCTAGGCGGCAAAATGGGTGTTCTGGCCAGAGCCATATTAGGGCTCTCCTGGTTATGGTCAACGTCCTTGGGGTCGACCCCCTCTGGCATGCACCCAGCCTAGGGGAAGGGGGGGACTGCTGCCCTAACTGGACTGACCATCGAGTTAGCTGTTGCCCTACAAGCTGTTGCCCTACAAAAGGTCTAACCCTTTCTGTCTTCTCTTCCTGTTTGAATCCTGTCCACCATGCAACCCACCGACCCCGATAAGTTTACCGATAAAGCCTGGGATGCCATTGTGGAAGCCCAGGACGTGGCCCGCCGTTTTAAGCACCAGTACCTCGAGGTCGAACATGTGATGATCGCCCTGCTGGACCAGGAGCAGGAGGGCCTGGCCCACCGGGTGCTGGAGAAGGCCAAGCTGGATGCGGATCTGCTGCTGGATGAGTTGGAAACCTTCGCCCAGCGCCAGGCCCGGGTGCGTCAAGGGACGGATGGGAACCTGTACCTGGGTCAAAGTTTAGACCGTATGCTAGATAAGGCGGAGGCGGCCCGCCAGCAACTCAAGGATCAGTTTATTTCGGTGGAGCACCTGTTGCTGGGTTTCCAGGAGGATGAGCGGATTGGTCGCCGGCTGCTGCGGGGCTTCAACGTGGAAACCGCCGAGTTAATGGCGGCGGCCCAGGCGGTACGAGGTAGCCAGCGGGTTGTGGATCACCATCCCGAGGCCCAGTACGAGGCCCTGGAAAAGTACGGCCTTGACCTTACCCAGGCGGCCCGGGAGGGCAGGCTAGATCCGGTGATTGGCCGGGATGAGGAAATTCGTCGGGTGATTCAGGTGTTGTCCCGCCGGAGCAAGAACAACCCGGTGCTGATTGGGGATCCGGGGGTGGGTAAGACGGCGATCGCCGAAGCCCTGGCCCAGCGCATCATCAATGGGGAGGTGCCGGAGTCCCTCAAGGGTCGCACCCTGATTTCCCTGGATATGGGGGCCCTGATCGCCGGGGCTAAGTTTCGGGGGGAATTTGAGGAACGGTTGCGATCGGTGCTGCGGGAGGTCACCGACTCCGCTGGCCAAATTGTCTTGTTCATTGATGAGTTACACACGGTGGTGGGGGCCGGCGCCACCCAGGGCACCATGGATGCGGGCAACCTGCTCAAACCCATGCTGGCCCGCGGAGAGCTGCGCTGCATTGGCGCCACCACCCTGGACGAGTACCGCAAACATATCGAAAAGGATGCCGGTCTAGAACGGCGCTTCCAGCAGGTCTACGTGGGGCAGCCCAGCCCGGAGGATACCATCTCCATCCTGCGGGGGTTGAAGGAGCGCTACGAAGTTCACCACGGCGTCAAAATTGCCGACAGCGCCCTGGTGGCGGCGGCCCTGCTCTCCGATCGCTACATTGCCGATCGGTTTTTGCCCGACAAGGCCATCGACCTGGTGGATGAGGCGGCGGCCAAGGTGAAGATGGCCATAACCTCTAAACCGGCGGACCTGGAAGCCCTGGACCGCAAGCTCATGCAACTGGAGATGGAGAAACTATCCCTGCAGACGGAGCACAATGGGGGTGGCGCCTACAGCCGCCGCGATCGCTTGGACCGCATCGACCAGGACATCGCCGACCTCACCGCCCAGCAACAGCACCTGGGGGGGCAGTGGCAGCGGGAAAAGCAGACCCTGGAGGCGATCAACAGCCTGAAGGAGGAGGAGGATCAGTTGCGCCTCCAGATCGAACAGGCGGAGCGGGCCTACGATTTGAATCGGGCCGCCCAGCTGAAGTACGGTCGCATGGAAACGGTGCAGCGCGATCGGGAGGCTAAGGAAGCGGAGCTGCTGGAGATTCAGGCCGAGGGCACCACCCTGCTACGGGAGCAGGTCAGCGAGGCAGATATCGCCGAAATTGTCGCCAAGTGGACGGGCATTCCAGTGAATCGGCTGATGGCTTCGGAACGGCAGAAACTTCTGCAACTCGAGGGCCACCTCCACGACCGGGTGATCGGTCAGGAGGATGCCGTCGCCGCCGTCGCCGCCGCCATTCGTCGGGCCCGGGCCGGCATGAATGACCCGGGCCGACCCCTGGGCTCCTTCCTGTTTATGGGGCCCACCGGGGTGGGTAAGACCGAACTGGCCCGGGCCCTGGCGGAGTTTTTGTTTGACCGCGAAGAGGCCATGGTCCGCATTGACATGTCGGAATACATGGAGAAAAATGCTGTCTCCCGCCTGGTGGGGGCGCCACCAGGCTACATCGGCTACGAGGACGGCGGCCAACTGTCGGAGGCGGTGCGTCGCCACCCCTACTCGGTGGTGCTGCTGGACGAGGTGGAAAAAGCCCACCCTGACGTTTTCAACCTCCTCCTGCAGGTGCTGGACGATGGCCGCATCACCGACTCCCAGGGGCATCGGGTCGACTTTCGCAACACCGTGGTGATCATGACCAGCAACATCGGCAGCGACCATATCCTGGAGCTGGCGGGTGATGATAGCCGCTACGAAGAAATGCGGAAACTGGTATTGAAGGCCCTACAAAAGCAGTTTCGGCCAGAATTCCTGAATCGGGTGGACGATCTGATTTTGTTCCACTCCCTGCGCAGGGCTGAACTACGGCAGATCGTGGCCCTGCAGGTACGCCGGGTAGAGCGCCGCCTGGCGGACCAGAAACTTAACCTGGCCATTTCCGATACCGCCATCGACTTCATTGCCGACAGTGGCTATGACCCGGTGTACGGGGCGAGGCCCCTGAAGCGGGCTATCCAACGCCTGCTGGAGAACCCCATCGCCACCCAGATTCTGGAGACCCCCTTTCCCCCCGGCAGTACCCTTACCGTTGACCTGGTAGAGCAGGAGTTGGTGTTTGCCAGCACCTTGCCCCCTAATCCCTTAGCTGCTCTAGAGAGTCCCGCCCTGGCGGAGATGGCGATGGAAAGCCAGGTTTAGTACTATGCGGTGTACATCAGGCGATCCGTCAAGAGGGGGTCAGGGTAAACCCGTTTTACTGCTCCACGGCGATACCAGTGGGAGCCAGGGAGGCCAGGGGATCGGCAATGGTGCTGGAGGGGGCTTCAAACTCGCCAGTGGCGACGTACTCCAGCCGTAGTTTTAACCAGGTGATAAAGGTTTTATTAGTGGACACCACCGCCACCGCCGGTTGGGGACAGGTGGCCTTCACCGGGGCCAGCTCCGGGGCCTCTAAGAAGGCCGGTGCCTTGACCAACCAAAAATCAAGGGTTTTTTCCTGCTCCTGGTAGTGGCGGCGGCGCTCCTTTAGCACCTCTTCAAAGGGTTCTTCCTCCAACAGGAAGTGTTCACTGGCTAGGACGTAGTAGTAGGTGGCCATGGTTAGACGAAGTCGCATCAGCCCCATTCTATCCCCCTGGGGCGGGGGTAGGGCATTAACCTCTAGGAACCATACCAGGCCTGGCGCCAGCTCTGCATTTGGTCAATTTCCTGGGTTTGAACAGCGATAATATCCGCCGCCAGGGCTTTGAGCTCAGGGCGCTGGGTCTTAGCCTGCAGGTCAGCGGCCATGGTGAGGGCGCCCTGGTGATGGGGCACCATGGCGTCAAGGAAGCGCCGATCAAAGTCCTGATCCGCCGGGCCCAAATCCACATCCATGCGCATGGCGGCGGCCATTTCCCCGGTCATGGGCATATCGTGGGCCATTTCGGCATGGTACATGATCGGGGTGGCGCTGGCCTGGGGATACCAGGCTTTCCGCCAGGCCTGCATTTGATCAATTTCCCGGGTTTGGCTGGCCAGCATCGCCTCCGCCAGCTGGCGAATCTCTGGCCGCTGGGAGTGTTTCAGGGCGGTTTCCGCCATGGTCACCGCCCCCTGGTGATGCACCACCATGGCATCCAAAAAGCGCAGGTCGTAGGTGGCATCGGCGGGCCCTAGATCCATACTGTGGGCGTGGTCCATGCTCTGATGGGAGGTTGAGGAAGATAGGGACCCGAGTTGCACACCGCCACAGGCCCCCAGGCCCAGGGTGAGCAGGGCCAGGGGCAGGAGTCTGGATAGGGGAGGGATGATCGTCACCGTTGGTACCTCGGAGGATGAGCTTGACTGATTGCTTCCATTGTAAAGTTGCCCGGGGGAGTAGGGGGAGATGTGTAGGCCAAACGCTTGTACTTCTGACCACTGACCACCCCCCTCTTGAAGGATCATCGAGTTTACCCCGCCGAGTACTAGGTCAGCCCTGGCGATCGCCGGTCTACCCAGTCCAGCACCCGGTTCCAGGCCCACCACGGATCGGGGTCCTGGCTACGGCGCTGGCCGGCCAGGCTGCTGTAGTAGCCGACATGGCCGCCATGGCGGGTCAAGACCAGGTCCAGGTGGGGGTTGGCGGCGCAGGCCCCCTGCAGGTCAGGGATGATGCTGGGGTCAAATAGGGGGTCGTCGGCGGCGTAGAGGATCAGGGTGGGTACCCCCAGGTCCGCCATGAAGGGCAGGGGGCTACTGGCGGCGTAGTAGTCCGCCACGGTGGCAAAGCCCAGACGGGGAATCACCAACTCCTGATCAAAGGTCCAGATGCTGTGGGCCCGGGCGATCGCTGCGGCGTCCAGGTGATCGGGATGGGCCCGCTGGAGTGCCTCCGCCAGGCGCCGTAACTCCCGCGCGATCGATTGCTCTAGATAGCGGCCCAGGGGATGGGCGGTGAGGTAACGCAGCGATCGGTTAGCATCCAGGTTGGGGCAAACCACCGCTATCCCACCGATATCCTGCCGTCCCAGCCCTGCCCCCGCTGTTCTGGCTGGGGGCAGGGCCATGGCCTCTCGTCCGCCCCACAGGGCCAGTTGCCCACTCAGGGAGTAGCCCACCAACCAGTAGGGGGGCGGGCAGCCCAGGTGCTTGGCGGTGGCCGCCAGGGCCAGGTAGTCCTGACCTTCGTAGAGGCCGTCGGAGGTGAGGGTGGGGGAGAGTTCGCCGGTTTTGCCGTGGCCCCGCCAGTCAAACACCACCACCCCATAACCCCGTTGGTGGGCCTTGCGGGCTAAAATCTCGAGAAACCATTGGTTGTCCAGGCTCCCGGTAATACCGTAGGTGGCGATGATGGTGCCCCGGCAGCGGGGGGACCCCACCCAGCGACCAAAGATCGGCACCCCCCCCTGGCCCGTAAAGATATGATCCTGGTAGGCCAGGGGGGCAACCTCCAGGGTTTGATCCCAGAGGCGGGGGGCCAGGAGGGCGGTGTAGAGGGTCATGGCTAGACCACTCTGGAGCAGCCAGGGGGGAGTAAAGCAGGCCATGGGAGCGGTTCTGTAATTTGGCTTAAGGTCAGGGGTAGAACACTGGAGTTGGGGTAGGTTGGAGTTAACCCCCTTGCTAAAGCCCCTGGGATATTGCCATGACTACCCCCATCGTTGAAATTTTGTCGGACAAGGTTGACCTGGTACAGCGGGCGCTGGAGTTAGTGACGGCATCGATTCAGGCCGCCATCGCTGAGCGGGGCTTTTGCACCCTGGCCCTGGCCGGTGGTAGCACCCCCAAACCACTCTACGCTGCCCTGGCGGCCCAACCCCTGGCCTGGGATAAACTTTATATCTTCTGGGGGGATGAGCGCTACGTGCCGGTCAGCCATGGCGATAGCAACGCCGGTATGGCCAAGCAGGTGTGGTTAGATCGGGTGCCCATCCCTGCCAATCATATTTTCATTCCCCCCACCCACCTGGCGGACCCAGCCCAGGCCGCCGCCGCCTATGGGGCCCAGCTGCGATCGCAATTCTCCCAACTCCAGGGCCTAGCCGCCGATCAACTGCCCCAATTTGACCTGATTCTATTGGGCATGGGAGACGATGGCCATACCGCCTCCCTCTTTCCCCACACCGCCGCTCTGACGGTGCAGGATCGGTTAGTGACCCTGGGCCAGAAGGGTCACGATCCCCGCATCACCTTCACCGTACCCCTGATTAACCAGGCCCGCTGCGTTATCTTTTTAGCGGCGGGGGCTGGCAAACGCCCCGCCCTGGCCCAGGTCTTTGCCGAAGTCGGCGACGACCTGGCCTACCCCTCCCGCCTGGTACGCCCCGCCGGGCAACTCTACTGGCTACTGGATAGGGCCGCTGGGGAGAACCTGGGAAAAGCACCTTGACGGAGATTCCTATAGCGGTTTTCGATTGATGCATATATTTAGAGGCAGGGCAACAGGGAGAAGAACCTTGGTACCCATCACCGATCATTCCAATTTAGGCCAGTGGGGGCGACGCTTGCTAGCCGCCGTATTTTTGGCAGGTCAGGTGGTGATGCACCTGTTCTCCCGCCCCCTGCACCGCCGCAATACCCTGGAGCAAATGGCGGAGGTGGGGCCAGAATCCGTTCTGATTGCCCTGATCACCGCTGCCTTTGTCGGCATGGTGTTTACCATCCAGGTGACCCGGGAGTTCCTTAACTTTGGGGCTGGTACTGCGGTGGGCGGGGTGTTGGCGCTGACTTTGGCCCGGGAGCTGGGTCCGGTGCTGACGGCGGTGATTATTGCCGGTCGGGTCGGGTCTGCCTTTGCCGCAGAAATTGGCACCATGCGGGTAACGGAGCAGATCGATGCTTTGCAGATGTTGAAAACCGATCCGATCGACTACCTGGTGATTCCCCGGGTGGTGGCCTGTGCCCTGATGCTGCCGTTGCTGAATATACTGGCCTTTATTACCGGTATGACCGGTGGTCTGCTGATCGCCACTAGCCAGTACGGGATTGCTGCTTCGGTTTTTCTAGACTCAGCTAAGAACTTTCTATCCGTCTGGGATCTGGTTAGTTCCTTGATCAAGGCTTTTTGCTTCGGTATTTTAATTGCGATAATTGGCACCAACTGGGGGCTGACCACCACCGGTGGGGCTAAGGGGGTGGGTCAGTCCACTACGACGGCGGTGGTCACCGCCTTGTTGGCTATTTTCATTAGTAACTTTTTCCTGTCCTGGATGATGTTTCAAGGCACCGGCAACGCCATTGTCAGTAGCGCTCCCTAGGGTGGAGGTGATCTGGCGATCTCAGGGACTGCTCAGCTCAAGCTTGCCCTTTCCTTAGGCGGTGGGGTTCGTATAAAGTTCTACGGTTACTTCTTCGGTATAACCGGTAATTAGGGATGGCCATTCGGGGGCCCCGACCCGCAGGGCCGCCCCCAGGCGGTAGAGCATCTTAGCCTTTAAGCCAATGGAAAAGGGTGATCCCAGGGTTAGGGTAGGGGTGTAGGTGAATACACCAGGCTTGGTATTAATCACCAGACTGCCCAGGTCAACCCCCGCCTCAGGCCCCAGGGGCTTAGTATAGAAACTAACTTGGATGGCCGGCGATAGGGGCATCAGGGCGATCGCCCCAGGTCCAGAAAACTCCACCGTCACCTGTAGGGAAAACGGTTGGTTGCCCTGGAGAACCGTGGCAGAAAAGTCAGGATTACCGTTGTCGGTCGAGACAATCAGGTTGGAAAGACGACAGGCGATCGGGCCAATGTTGACATAGGACTCACTCATTATCGGTTAGGTAGATGCAAACAAGAAGGGGCGTTGCTATGGTGGAAATAACAACCCTCAGGGCATCATACTACCCTGAGCAGGTTTGCATGCGTTTGCTCAGCAACGTTTTAGGCGGCTGCCTGAAAATTACGGAGAGAGGGAGGGGTAGGGGCAAACCACGCCAGGCCTATAGCTGTTGATTTAAACGCTGAACAATGGAAGAGGCTTGATTGCGTTTAATTTGTCGATAGGTGGCAATAATCTCCGTTGCCACCTCCCCTTCCACCGCCCTGGCTTCCTCGGGGCTGCCACAATCCTGGTAAAGTTTGGGGCTACGACAGACCTGGAAGAGGGTTTGGATGACCTCGGTGAATAGGCTTTCATCAATCGCCGCTGGTGCCGCCGGGTTGGCCTGGCTCAGGGAGGGTGCGGTGCTCTGGGACAAGGGAGTTGGATCCGTGGATCGATGGAGGGCCATCTCCAGGGTTAACTGACCGGCTCCAGCATCAGATTGGTTAGATAGGCAGGGCAGGGCTTTACCCGGTTGGGCAGTCTGGACATAGGTCTGACCGCCCCACCGTTGTACGGAGGCTGTCACGGTTTCGCCGGTCAGGTCCGCCAGTAGTTGGTTATGGGCAGTAAAGCGAATAAAAGCACGGGAGGGGTAGACAGTTGGATCCAACATGGTCATGGCACCTGAGTGAGCAATAGCTAAAGGCTATATTACAGCTATAGCCCCTCAGGTTGACCGCCAGGGTCACCGGCGGCAGAGGGGGGGGGAAGCCGCCTCACACCACATTATTTATCACACCACATTTAGCAGTGGCAGTTCAAAGGAGGCCAGGGCCAGGGCCGCCCCTGAAAACCGGGTGAGCACCTGCAGCCGATACATACCGGTTTCCAGGGTCTGGTTAAACAGGGTGGTGCGGTAGGCTAAACAGCCCGGGGTCAGGGGGGTAGGGGAGGTTTTTCCCAGTTCTAGCCATTGGCTGTGGGTTCGGTTTTGGGCAAACACCTGCACCCTGTAGAACACCTGATCCAGACTGGGATGTTCGAGGGGTTCCCCCAGTAAACGAAAGGCCACCTCAACGGCAAAGGGCTGGTGGCCCACCAGAGAGCCCATTTTCAGGTATTTAGACGAACGGGGGCTAATGGGGTTGATCACCAGGGAATTGCCCGGGCGGGCCGGGTCCCCAATCACCAGTTGCTCAAGCTGTAGATTCAGAGGTAGGGGATCCGGCAGGGCAGATTGAACCACCCTGGGGGGCTGGGGGTCAGGGGAGATCGCCGGTAGAACTGCGGTGGCAAAGCTGTCAGGGGTGGATGGCGAGGGCAGGGGGTTTTTCTTGGTTGCCTTCAGGTGCCGCCGTAGCCATTGCTTCACCTTTTGATCCGGCAGACCGGTCCACACCTCATCGGTCAAGTCATCCGCCTGGCGCAGCAGGGTTCTGTACTCCAGCTTGGCCTGGGTGGGTCTGGCCTGCACCTCGATCGCCAGGTACTTTAACCGTTGCCAGGGCATCTCCTGCGGGTCTAGCTCCTCTAATTCTGGCGCCTCCCCTGGGAGGGGATCGGGCCCAGCGACGGCCACCGCCGGTAGGGGATCATCGCTGAGCGGAGCTGGATTGGGGGGCGCCGGTTGAGGGCGGCTGTCTTCCGATGGATTGGGGGGAGAGGCGGGTATGGATACGGTTGCCTGCTGGGGGGCTGGATTGGCCTTCGGGGCAGCGACCGTCTCAGTCAGGGCCTTGAGCCCATCCAAAAAGTTTTGGTACTCCGCCTCCATCAGGGTTCGGAAGCAGGGGTAGCGATCGGCCCCCCCCAGGTAATCCGCTAGAAACCAGGCCTCCCACTCCCCCGCCGCTGTTACCACCTGGGGATTGAGCAAATAAATCGAGTCCAACCCCACATCGCTAATTTCCAGGGCGGTCGGCAGGTACTCCAGTCTCAGCCTGGTGGGGTCCTGATCTTCGCCGTAGAGGTAGTACTCCTCGTCGCTGATGCCCACCGGCTGCCAGGCATCGTCCAGGTCATCCAGGCTGTCCTGGGGGGTGAGCTCCTGGCCATTGCCGAAGCTTTTAATCCACTGGGGGTGGCGGGCGATGAAGCGATCGATGGCCTCGCAGGACCACAGCCGATGGTTAGACCCATCCCCCGGCTTCGCGGTCAGTCGCCAACCGTTGCTGACCTGCAGAAAGGCCCGGTAGGAGGGGGGTAGCCTCACCCCCAGGCGGGTTTCCGCCCGCTGCAGATCCGCCTCACTGGCACCGGGGTAGCCCAGCCAACCGGATTCAATCACCTCCGGCGGTACTAGCTGGCGATCGGCCCCATCCATGGATGCCAGGATGGCCTGGCTCCATTGCCGCAAAAAAACGTTCCAGTCAAATGCACCCATGACAATTTACTCTCCGGACATCAAGCCCTAGAAACCCCTGATGTAAAGTATCTTAATGCAATTGCTAAATAACCTGTAGATTAGGCCCTTGCCATGAACTGAGGGGAATAGAACCGTTGGGTGACAGGATGAAAACCTCTACTTGGTATTGCCCCGAGGATAGGCAAAAGCTCTCTAACGGAGCAATGTAGTAGTAGTCCGGGTCAGGGTCTGAGAGATTTAAGACTTCACTTTTAACCAATCTCTCCTCATGGGTGATCAGGTTATGAAATCTAGCGTAAATCTGATAAGTGAATTGTTTTCCACTCAGGTGGTTTACTGCAAGGTTAGCCAAGCTGAAGATCACCTCCACCGAATCCAGGAGATCACCCTCGATCACCGGATTGGATAGGGCACTAGCTTGAGTGATGATAAGGTCGGGAAAGTTTTGATCAGAGTTGAACAGTCGTAACCCTTTAATCTGATAGAAGCTATTCTTGTCTGCCGTCGACTCCTGGTCCGGTTCGTCATCTAATAATGCTCTGATACGACTAACAACCCCAGTGTCTATCCGCTGTTGATCCTGCCTCTTTTTAATCTTGGTTACTGAGGGAAGTTCCTGGGAATCCTGACCTTGCCTGTCTTCCTCAGAATTTAGTCTATCTCTATTGTCTAAATCTTGGCTTTCATGGGCTTTATTCGACTGCTTATCCATGGTATTGACCTCCCGATCCAGATGGCAACTCTCTGGGTAGTAGTTGATAGGTCATAGAACATAACCGACTTACACAATCAAGACGCTGACTCAGGGTAATCGCATCTTAATTGGCTAATTACGATACAGACAGATTGCTCACTTTCTGAAGCAAGAGCAGATTTACTGGTTCTTCATCCGTGATCACGGCTAATCTCATACTGATACTGCATTTTGGGTTATATGAGAC
>JBEIGU010000002.1:0-76924 GCA_040381765.1 Leptolyngbya sp. | reverse complement strand
TCGAGGTCGGCTTTGTTGAGCTGGGCCATGAGTCAGAAGAGCGTCACTAGGCGCTAGTATCACCCATTTGCCACCCTAGGGGACTTAAAAAAACCTGGAGTTTATTGGCATGATGGCAGGGGGGGAGGTGAACCTTTACGCTTTCACAGTAGAGTTGCGCTGCCTTTTCAATATGAAAGTGAGCGTGAAGGATAAGTTACGTAAGCGGCGCGGTACAACAACCCTGTTGGAGCGGACTGAAGAGAGAGCTTAGTGTTGTAGTGAAGGGGCTACTTACAGCCGCTCAGCCGGAACGTTAGTTTAACCAACTGGGTAGCAACCTGAAGCTTACCGTCTGACCCCTGATTGCTGGGTGGTTCTGCTGGAGAGCCAGGGCGTAAGGGCCAGTCACCAGTCCGCTTAGGACAAGACTGCAATGCCATTTGCTACTAAGACTAACAAAATAGGGTGCGACCGCCATCCACCGTAATTACCTGCCCGGTAATGTAGGGGGCCTCTTGGGCCAGGAATAAAACCGTCTTAGCAATGTCCATCGGTTCCCCCATGCGGGATAGACAGGTTTTTTGCTCCATGCGGCTGGCGGTTTCCCCATCCATGGTTTGTCCGTCGGGTAACAGGATCAACCCAGGGGCAATGGCATTCACCCTTACCCTCGGTCCCAGTTCCTTAGCCAGTACCTTGGTCACCATCACCAGGCTGGCCTTAGAAAGGCTATAGATGGGGTAACGGAGCAGGGGAATAGTGGCGTAGATATCACAGAGGTTAATCATAAACCGAAAGGATTCCGGAAACCCCTGATAGGCCAGTTGGGCCAGGAGAAAGGGAGTTTTACTATGGCAATTATGGAGCTTCTCCCACTGGGTTGAAAGGTCCTCCAGGCTAGCGTCGATCAGGGCAGTCGGTTCGAACAAGGAGGCATTATGCACGATGCCGTCCAGTCGGTCCCAATCGGAAGGCATCGCCTCCATAAGTTGACGGGCAGCCAGGGTTTGGGTCAGATCGGCTTGAAGGGCATAGGCTGACCCGGACCGTCGGCGATTGAGCTGCTCCACCAGGGCCTCTGCCTCTGACTGGGAGGAATGGAAGTGAATCACGAGATTGAAACCCTGGCCATGGAGGAGCTCAGCCGTTGCCCTACCAATTCGCCTGGCCCCTCCCGTAATTAACACCACAGGGTTGGTTGATAGGGGTAGACCCATTTCTCCACCTCTTTGTTAGAGTACAGGGGCAAATCATAACCTTTGCCAGTGGGCCCGGGACAGGGTTGAGGCTGTCAGCTAATGCTGGATAGGCAGGGGTAGGGGCCCCCT
Source organism: Leptolyngbya sp. (assembly GCA_040381765.1). Taxonomy (GTDB): domain Bacteria; phylum Cyanobacteriota; class Cyanobacteriia; order Phormidesmidales; family Phormidesmidaceae; genus Nodosilinea. The sequence continues at coordinate 75,614 of JBEIGU010000002.1, read as the reverse complement.
CCGCTCCCGTGGGTAGGGAGATTACTGGCGGGCTTAACTAGAGGCCGGGGCAAACAACTCAACCCCAGTTTTATCCACCTGATCGAGTAATTGGGAGATGGTTCGGCCTGAGCGGGGGTCCATCAGATCCGGGGCGATGGCCGCCAGGGGCACCAGGACAAAGGCCCTCTCCGCCATCCGAGGATGGGGGATGATCAGATCCGCCGTCTCCAAGACCAGATCACCGTAGAGCAGCAAATCCAGGTCCAGGGTGCGGGGCCCCCAGCGCTGCTGACGGACTCGACCAAACTGGGTTTCGATCGCCCATAGGGTAACCAACATCTCCTGAGGAGACAGGCTCACCTCCAGGAGGGCACAGCCATTCAGGTAATTGGGCTGGGCTGGGCCCAGGGGGCTAGTTTGGTACCAGGGAGACACCTTTAGCAGGGTGAGGCCAGGGACTTGGGTCAGGTGTTCCAGGGCGGCTTCCAGGGTGGTGAGGGAATCCCCCAGATTACTACCCAGGGCAATGGCGCAGGGGGTGCCGGGGGACTGGCTCGGGGGATCGGTCATAGGTGTGTTTCCTGTTTAGGGTATTGTTTCTGGCTGATCCTCAGGCGGGATGGTCGGGGTGTTCAGGGGGCTAGCCTGCTCCAGGTAGGCCTCCATCAGCCAATCCTCCCCCACCTGCCGATGGGTTACTGGGTTGAGGCCGATGGCCGCCGCCATCTGGGTAATGCCCAGGTCTCCCAGGGGGCTAGGGGCCTGGGCCCCGCCAATCAGCTTGGGGGCGATAAAGGCCCAAAGCTTGTCAATCACCTGGTCGGCGATCGCCAGGGCCGCCAGGGTGCCACCGCATTCCCACAGCACCGTTCCACAGCCCTGGTGGTAGAGATAATCGGTCACTTGGGCGGGGCTAAGGGGATCCTGGATCACCACCTCCACCCCCAGATCCCTGAGTTTTTCCGCCTGACGCGGGTCGGCCATGGCCGTGGTAAACACCAGGGTGGGGGCGACATCGGTGCTCCAGAGATGGGCCGGTATCGGTAAATCCAGGCGGCGGCTCAGCACTACTCGCCTGGGGTTGTGGGTACTTTGGCCATGGCTGGTGAGCTGGGGGTTGTCGCAGCGGACGGTGTTGCCCCCCACCACCACGGCATCACAACCGGCCCGCAGCCGATGTACCTCCGCCCTGGCTGCAGTGCCAGTAATCCACTGGCTGTGGCCAGTGGTGGTGGCAATCTTGCCATCCAGCGTCATGGCGTATTTCCAGATGCCCAGGGGGCGGTGACGGGTGACCCGATGGATAAAGCCTTCATTTAACCGCCGGCACTCCACCTCCGCCACCCCCACCCGCACCGCCACCCCCGCCGATCGCAGTCGGGCAATGCCACTCCCCGAAACCCGGGGGTCGGGGTCCACCATGCCCGCCACCACCCGGCGAATCCCCGATCGCAAAATGGCCTCGGTGCAGGGCGGGGTGCGGCCGGCGTGGTTACAGGGTTCCAAATTCACGTAGAGGGTGGCCCCCTGGGCCCGGTCTCCCGCCGCCTCTAGGGCGAAAACCTCGGCATGGGGCAGGCCAACGGCGGGATGGAAGCCTTCCCCAACCTTCTCCCCCTGGTTGACCACCACTGCCCCCACCATGGGGTTGGGGGCGGTTTTGCCCATGCCCTGGCGGGCCAACTCCAGACAATAGCCAAGCCAATGGGCATCGCCGGGATCATCAACTGAACTGGGCTGGATCAACGGCTACCTCCCTGCTCCAAGCAAGTACTGGCCAGGATGACCCTGGCTGCTACACTAAGCCTATATCCTAGACGAGTGTGCGCGAGTGACTGTCATTCCTGCCTTTGATGTAACCGAGCAATTCCAAACCCTGGGACCTGAGATTAATCGGGCGGTGGCCGCCGTTTTGGCCTCAGGACAGTATATTAATGGCCCGGCGGTGGCGGCCTTTGCCCATAGCTTTCGGGAATACGTGGGCACCGAGCACTGCGTGGTCTGTAATTCTGGCACGGATGCGCTCTACCTGGCACTGCGGGCCCTAAATATTGGCCCCGGCGACGAGGTGATCACCCCCTCCTTTACCTTTATTGCCACCGCTGAAGTGATCAGCGCCGTGGGGGCTACGCCGGTGTTTGTCGATATTGACCTGGATAGTTTTACCCTGGATTGCGCCCGGTTAGAGGCGGCCCTCAGCGATCGCACCCGGGCGATCATGCCGGTCCATCTGTTTGGCCAACCAGCGGACCTGGGGCCGATCTTAGACCTGGCCCAGGGTTACGGTCTGGCGGTGGTTGAAGACTGTGCCCAGGCCACCGGTGCCCAATGGCAGGGGCAGGCGGTGGGTAGCATTGGCCAGGTGGGCTGCTTTAGCTTTTACCCCACCAAAAATCTGGGGGGCTGCGGGGATGGCGGCGCCATCACCACCAACGACGGCGATCTGGCCGCCACCATGACCATGCTACGGGAACACGGCAGCCGGGTGAAATACCACCACGAGGAGATCGGGGTTAATAGTCGCCTTGACTCGGTTCAGGCGGCCATCCTGGCCATCAAACTAGGCCATCTGGAGGACTGGAATCAACGGCGCCGCCAGATTGCCACCACCTACCAACAGCTGCTGAGTGGTCTGGAAGAGGTGGTTTGCCCCCAGCAGGGGGGCCTGGGCCTGGGGGTTTGGAACCAATACACCATCAGATTGGCGGGGGCTACCGCCGGCGGCGGTCAGCGGGATCAGGTGCAACAGCGGCTGCGCCAGGCTGGGGTGATTACCGCCGTCTACTATCCCCTGCCCCTGCACCTGCAGCCGGTTTACCGCCATCTCGGCTACCAACCAGGGGACCTGCCGGCCTCCGAAACCGCCGCCCACCAGGTACTCTCCCTGCCCATGTTTCCCGAGCTCCGGGTTGACCAGCAGGAGCGGGTGGTGGTGGAGTTAAAGGCCGCCCTGGCCCAGGTGGGCCTCACTGCCGCCGTGGCTGGCAGAGTCAGCTAGCCTCCTGGGAGGGAGCAGGAGCTTAGATCTGGCTCGGTCTCAATCCTAGCCATTGGTGAAAGTCGTTTAACCAGTCAACTCCAAAGTTGTTTGTAGTTTTCTATACTATAGTTAAGGATTTCAAGATTGCTAGTTTCCTTACCGTTTTCCATGGGTTAGCTGGGCTATATCCAGCTAGGGATTTGCAGGGAGATCTTCGGCCATAACCCTCTGGAGTGCCGGTTGACCACCTATCGAGTCCCAGGTCCCTGACTACAACGATGTGTTCCCAGCTAGAGGTGATGGCGCGGTGACAGCTGTAGACCCCGGTTCCCTACAAACCTATGACCCCCTGGTCATCGATCGCTACTACCGCTGGCGATTTTGGAGCGTGGGCTGGCGGATTCTGCAGATCTGCTGGTGGTTAGGCACCTTTGTGCTGGGGTTGCAGAGCGATCGCTGGTTTGGTCGAGAAGCCCAGAACCAACCCCGGCGGGCGGTCCAACTGCGCCAGGTGTTAACCAATCTGGGCCCCACCTTTATTAAGGTAGGACAGGCCCTCTCCACCCGTCCTGACCTGGTGCGTAAGGATTTTCTGGAGGAGCTGATCAAACTGCAGGATCAACTCCCCCCCTTCCCCACCCCCCTGGCCCGGGCCATTATCGAGGCGGAACTGGAGCGCAGCCCGGAGGAACTCTTCAGCTCCCTATCCCCCGCCCCCGTGGCCGCCGCCAGCCTGGGCCAGGTCTATCGGGCCCGGTTGTTTTCTGGGGAGGAGGTGGCGGTCAAGGTGCAGCGGCCCAACCTGCGACCGATGATCTGTCGGGATTTGTTCCTGATGCGCTGGGCAGCCAGCTGGCTAGGGCGCTTTTTGCCCCTTAACCTGGGTCATGATCTCACCCTGATCGTCGATGAGTTTGGCACCAAACTATTTGAGGAAATTGACTACCTGAATGAAGGGCGCAATGCGGAACGGTTCGCCGAAAACTTTAACACCGATCCTACGGTGAAGGTGCCCTGCATCCACTGGCCCTACAGTACCCATCGAGTCCTCACCCTGGAGTGGATCGAGGGCTCTAAGCTGATTGATGTGAAAACCATTGCCGCCGCCAACCTGGATCGCGATCGCCTGATTGAAATCGGGGTGACCGCCGGGTTGCGGCAACTGCTAGAGTTTGGCTTCTTCCATGCCGACCCCCACCCCGGCAACCTGTTTGCCATGGCCGATGGCCGCATGGCCTACATCGACTTTGGCATGATGGATCAGCTCAACCAGGAGACCAAGGAAACCCTGGTGGATGCGGTGGTATACCTGATTAACCAGGACTTTGAACGCCTGGGTCAGGCCTTCGTCAAGCTGGGGTTTTTGACCCCAAAGACGGATCTGGGGCCGATTATTCCAGCCCTCCAGCGGGTACTGGGGGATACCATGGGAGCCAAGGTGCGGGACTTTAACTTTAAAACCATCACCGATCAGTTTTCTGAGCTGATGTACGAGTATCCCTTTCGGGTGCCCGCCAAGTTTGCCCTGATTATCCGTTCCCTGGTCACCCAGGAGGGCCTAGCCCTGAGCCTCAACCCCGACTTTAAGATCGTCGATGTGGCCTATCCCTACGTTGCCCGGCGCCTATTACTCGGGGAAACCCCTAGCCTGCGGCAGCGGTTGCTGGAGATACTGTTTAAGGATGGCCAGCTACAGTGGCAGCGGCTGGAAAATATGCTGGCGATCGCCCGCAGTGACACCAGCTTTGATGTTCTTCCCACCGCTGGTCTGGGCCTGCGTTACCTGATGTCTGAGGAAGGTACCCGCCTACGACAGATGATCCTGCTGGCCCTGACGGAGGACGATCGCCTGCATACTGAAGAGGTGCAACGCCTGTGGATTCTGGTGAAGGATGACATTACGGTGAACCGGTTACTGGGGGCGGCCTGGAATGCCCTGGCGGATTATTCCCTCCAGCAGGCAGAACAACTAGTGCCAGTGGTGGGGGAATTACGCCAGGTGTTACAACCCTCCCAGTCTTGAGGGTTCATTAAAAAATAGGCCTCCTGTACAGGGGAGGCCAGTGGCTGTATGAGGCTTTAACGATACCGCTTTTTGCGGCGGGCTACGGCCTTGCGCTTCCGTTTTTCCTGAGGGGTTTCAAAGTGGCGACGACGTTTCACCTCAGAAAAAATTCCAGCCTTAGAAACCTGGCGCTTAAAGCGACGTAGCGCTGATTCAATGCCTTCATTTTCGCCAACAACAACTTGAGTCATAGGGAATTGCTTCTTTCTCCTTGATGAAATGATAAAAATCTGTCCATGCAAACCAGCTTAGTCTAGGACTAAACTCTCCAAAATTTTTAGATCATCGCTTTCGCCTGGGGACGGTTACGCCACCTCCTGCTATCCCCGGCGGATCTATACAGACAGCAAAACCAGGGGCTGATCATCCCTGGACTTCATCTAGGCTACCATAGGTAGGCTGTTTACCCAAGGACTTCAGGAATCAGAACCCATTAGAATAGCCAAATGTCTAGCGGTTGGCGTCCGGATTCGATGGGCTTGCTTACGTTTACAGATTTCCAAATTACAAATCTCACAGTATAAATAGAGCTATGTTTCCCCAGCCGTTTTACCCTATACCCATAGCCTGAATTGGTGTCGATCCAACGGCAGGGCATAGGGTTCGCAAATCCGGGGAAACGGCAGAAGCATACCGCCGCAAGGGTTGATATTCGAGAGGAAAAGCTAATGACAGCGGTTAACTTGGTCACTTTGGTGGGGCGCGTGGGTACAGAACCCGAAGTCAAGTACTTTGAATCCGGCAGTGTGTTGTGTAATCTAACCCTGGCGGTACGTCGCCGCACCAGTCGAGACGACAAGCCTGATTGGTTTAACCTGGAGTTGTGGGGCAAGGCTGCCGAAGTAGCGGCCAACTATGTTCATAAGGGTAGTCTGATCGGGGTTACCGGGGCTCTCAAGCTAGACTATTGGCAGGACCGAGCTACCGGTACACCTCGTTCAAAACCAGTGATTCGGGTTGACCGGTTAGACCTGTTGGGCTCTCGCCGTGACAACGAAAACACTACCAGCTATGGCGAAGAAGAGTTTTGAAGCCTGCTTGACTTAAGGAAATATTAGGGATTGGCGAATTTTAATCATTATTTCTCAATAACAATTCATCGTGAAGATTTGAATGGGTCTTAAATCACCTGATTAGTGGGCTTTAATCACGTGAACCCCCTGATAGGAGGTGTTTGATCTAGGGAAAGATTTAAATTGAGATGGGAAATCTCTGTGGCAGAGGGTAAGGTAAAGCTTTGATTTCTGATTTGAGCATATCCCCTGTTATTATGCGATGAAGTTAGGTGCGTCTAGAGAGGCTGCTAATCATGTGGGTGCTTGCAAGCTTGGCGGGGATGGTGGCTCTTGTTTCTGTCCTGTCATCAGAGGTTCCAGCTCTGGCAGGGTCAGGTGAGGTTGAAAAACGAATCCAACTACTCCATCCTGATAAGTCGTTGGTGCTTGTCACCCTGCCCAAATCATCCCCACTGATAGCAATGGGTACCTCCTCCCATGGGTTTTTGGAATTGTTAGAAGTCAAGCTACAGCAGGAGCAGGAGCAGCCCCGGCCGTTATCTGTGAACAGCTACCTAAATCAAGGATACACCTACGCCGGCCTGGGAAACCATCGCCAGGCTATCCTGAGTTATTTGCCAGCCCTGGCCCTCGCCCCTGATAATCCCGACGTGCTGACGGCTGTGGGGATAGCTTACTGGCATTTGAATGAACTGGAACGAGCCGCTTGGTTTCTCCAGCAGGCTCATAACTATGCACCTGAGCAACACGATATCTACGTTTTGTTGAGTACCATTCATCTGCAGCTAGGGTCTTCTGTGGCAGGCACATCCCCGCTACCCCTAAATAATACCAATGCCCCAGGGAGCTTCAGGTCTCCGGGGGTACTGCAAACCGTATCACTTTCGACCTTGCAACAGGCCGGTGACAATGCCCAATCAGCCGGCAACTTTGCCCTGGCTCAGCGGTTCTATCAACGGGCCATGGCGCTTGATCCTCACAATGCCGAGGTCTATTTCCGCTTAGGCAATAGCTATATGGCCCAACAAAACTACTTAATGGCGATCGTCTCCTATCGTTACTCCGCTGAGCTAGATCCCATCAACCCCATTCCCTACTACCAGTTAGCTATGGCATTAAAAGAACATAGACGGGAGGGGGAGGCTGAAGATGTTCTAGAGAGAGCCCTTGAATTGTTTTCCTTTCAAGGTAATGTTATGGGGGTTGAATTGGTTGAAACCGCTCTCCATAGCTTCAAAACGAATTAGATACTCTAGAAAACACCGCGATGTTACATCCTTTCTCCGCCTTTGTTGCGCTTAACCTAACTACTGCCCTGGCCCTGCTCTCAACTGGGGCGGTGCAGGCCCAGCCCGACCGTCCTCTGAACACGACTCAACGGGTTATGGTTAACAATTCGACCCGATCTCCAGGGATTGATTTACAGGAATCTTTCCCTGAGCTCAGTCAATTCTCTCAGCGGCAACGGGCCAGCTTCCCTGACGTATCGGAGGCTAGTTGGGCAGCGGAGGCTATCTTTTTCCTCAGTGAAAACTATGGCTGTATTAAGGGCTTCCCAGATGGCACCTATCGAGGCGATGACCCACTTACCCGTAATGCTTTTGCCGCTGGCATGAGTGCCTGCTTCCAGGCATATAACCAAACCGTGCAGCAGCAAATGGGGCAGTTTGTTACTCGGGATGATCTGGCGGTTTTATTCCAGGTATTGTCAGAAATCTTTGATGCAAACCAGATGCAAAACCCTGTTCCTACCCCTGATATGCCTGTTCCAGGTTCTGTGGTGCCGCCCCGATAAACCTGTTATGGGGTAGAAGTTGACAGGCATGGGGTGGTTGCCTAGGGTTTGTAACTACCGCAGAGGAGAGCTGGCTTCCTAGGCAAGAGTTAGAGTTTGATCCAGCCATGGGCCGCTCCCTGAGCCAGCTCTAGGAACGTGGTAGGCTAAAAGCAAAGTACCCTGGATCATAGCTGCCATGGTTAACCCTAATGCTGAAATTAGTCGGCTCAAGGAACTGATGCCTGCTTCGGCGCGGATGAAAACCAAGCTGATGCTCAACGATCGCCAGGTTGAAGTAATCAGGGCGGAGTTTCCCCGGCCCTGGCACCGCAGCCACACCGTTAGCCTCAACCTGGATCGGTGGCAACAGTTGGGGCTGGCCCAGCGAGATCTGCTGTTTCTCCGGACGGTCTGCTGGGTAGGCCTAGCCAATCTTTTAAAGCCTAACTGGTATCAGGCCATGGCGGCGGCCGGTTTATTGGGCGGCGTGGTGGAGCTACTGCAGGGAGATGCGGTGGGCCTGTTAGCGGCGGGGGGAGTTACCAGCCTGGCGGTTTGGCAGCTTTGGCGTGGTCTTAAGGGCACCGAGATCGAGGTGGCGGCGGACGATAAAGCTGTTCAGGTGGCCCAGCGTCGCGGCTACGAACAGGGGGAGGCGGCCCTGGCCCTGGTAAAGGCCCTTGAGACGGTGCCCGCCCTAGAGGGCCGCCAGGTACTGACCGTTAGTGAATTGGTGCGCTGCCAAAACCTGCGTACCCAGGCGGAACTGTCGGAGATAGCCACCTCCGGCGGCTATCGGCCCCGCTAGTGGCTGACCCCGTCGCCTCGGGCTGGCAAGGTTTAGCCCGCCTCTCCTACGACTATCGTTCCGGCACCTCGGTGGCCAGCCAAACCTTTAGCCAGGCCCCCCTGCGGGTGCAGCGATCGCTCTACCCCGAAGGCCCCCAGATTTGCCACAGCGTACTGGTGCACACCGCCGGTGGCCTGGTGACGGGGGACCGACTTAGCCTGGAGGCGACCCTGCAACCCCACAGCCGGGCACTGATCACCACCGCCGCCGCCAGCAAGGTCTACGGCGGTGACGGGGAGGCAACCCTGGACCAGGCCGCCCAACAGACCACCACCCTCACCCTGGCCCCCCACAGTTGTCTGGAGTGGTTCCCCCAGGAAACCATCGTTTTTAATGGGGCTCGCTACCACCAGCACCTGCGGGTTAACCTGGCCCCCGGGGCAGTGTGGTGCGGCTGGGACCTGACCCGGTTTGGCCGCAGTGCCCGCCAGGAACGGTTTTGCCAGGGGGCCTGGCGATCGCAGCTGCAGGTTTGGCAGGAGGGGGACTTCCCCACTCCCCTCTGGATCGATCCCCAGGCCCTGGCGGGGGGAAGCCCCGCCCTGGATAGTATCAATGGCCTGGCGGGTCAACCGGTGGTGGGCTGTTTGGTGCTGGTGGGCCTGGCCTTGTCGTCGGAGCAGCTTAATCAGCTGCGATCGTTGCCAGGGGTAGATGCCCCGGCCCAGGGGGGCATCACCCGGCTGCAGCAAGGACTGGTCTGCCGCTACCGGGGCCCTTCCAGTCAGGCGGCGCGGCAATGGTTTATGGATCTCTGGCGCCAGCTCCGCCCCTGGTATTTAGGGCGACCGGCCATCCTACCGCGGGTTTGGTTTGTCTAGTGTTCCCTATTCCCTATTCCCTATTCAAGGGTCGCCTAATTTACGCCCCCTAGGATGAGGCGATGGCCCCCTAGGGCTGACCTCTGGAGCTACAATAGCCCTATGAACTGGCAAGAAAGTTTCTCCATGGCGGCTAAGACCCTGGCCGTCAATCGTCTGCGTAGCAGCCTCACCATGCTGGGCATCATCATTGGCAATGCCTCGGTGATTACCATGGTGGGGCTGGGGCAGGGGGCCCAGCGGTTTATCAATGCCCAGCTGGAAACCCTGGGCCCGAACGTTCTGTTTGTGATTCCCGGTAGTCGAGAGACCCGCCAGCTCGGTGCCCTCAACCTACCCCGCACCTTGGTGCTGGCGGATGCCCAGGCGATCTCTGAGCAGGTCCCCGCGGTTACCGGTGTGGCGCCGGAGGCCAGTGCCCGGCAGTTGGTTAGCGTCGGCAACCGCAACGCCAATGTCAACGTGGTGGGGACCAACCCCGACTTTTTAACGGTGCGCAGCTTTGAGGTGGCCAGTGGTCGCTTCCTTAGCGATCTGGACCTGACCCGCAATGCCCAGGTGGCGGTGCTGGGCAGTACCTTAAGGGAGCGTCTATTTGAGGATCAACCGGCCCTGGGGCAAACCCTGCGGATTGGCGGGGTGACCTTTGACGTGATTGGCATCCTGGAGAAGAAGGGTTCGAACCTGGGCCTGGACTACGACGATGCGGTGTTGATCCCCCTCACTACCCAGGCTAATCGGCTACCGGGGCTGCAGCGATCGCCCTACGGTATCCAGGTGGCCTTTATCACCGTATCCGCCCGCGATCGCCCCAGCATGGCCACCGCCGAGTTTCAAATTACCAACCTGCTGCGGCTGCGCCACGCCATTACCGACGAGGATGATTTTTACATCAGCAGCCAGGACACCCTGCTCAGCATTGCCAACACCATCACCGGCGCCCTCACCCTGATGCTGGCCGCCATCGCCAGCATCTCCCTACTGGTGGGGGGGATTGGCATCATGAACATCATGCTGGTGTCGGTGCGGGAGCGGACCCAGGAAATTGGGCTGCGTAAGGCGATCGGCGCCACCCAGGCGGATATTATGGGCCAGTTTCTGATCGAGGCCACCATCCTGGCGGCGGCGGGGGGGGGGGTGGGCACCGGCCTAGGGGTCGGTGGGGTGGTGCTGTTGGCCGCCCTCACCCCCTTTGATGCCGGTATTTCCCTGGCGGCGATTCTGCTGGCGGTGGGGGTTTCCGGTGGCATTGGCCTGTTCTTTGGGGTGGTGCCGGCTCGCCAGGCGGCCCGTCTCGATCCCATCGTGGCCCTCAGAAGTGCCTGAGAAAAAGTCGGCGAGGGATGGGCCCAAGGGTTTAGCATAGAACCGACCCCTCGAGGATGGTGATGGATGGCCATGGCGGATCGCCCCGATATTTTGTTTCTGGTGCTGGATACCCAACGGCTCGATCGCCTGTCCTGCTATGGCTATGGCCAGCCCACCTCCCCCCACCTGGATGCCATCGCCGCCACCGCCAGCCGCTATACCCAGGCGGTGGCCGCCGCCCAGTGGACCGTGCCCTCCCATGCCTCCATGTTCACCGGCCTCTACCCCTCCCAGCACACCATGGTGCAGTCCTACTCGGTGCTGCCGGCACAGGTGCCCACCCTGGCGGAGCGGTTGGCGGCGGGAGGGTACCACACGGCGGGGTTCTGCAACAATCCTCTGGTGGGGGTGATTAACAACGGCCTGCGGCGGGGGTTCACCAGTTTTCTTAACTACAGCGGCCTACTTACCCAGCGACCCAACCAGGCGGGGCGTCAGTCCAGCTGGATAGGGCGCTACCGGCAGTGGTTTAAGCGGCAGCTGGCCGGTCTGCTGCAGGGGGTCCAGGATGCCTTCGCCCGCTCCGATACCCTGCTGGCCCTCTCCTTCACCCCCCTGATGGTGCCCCTCTGGCAAACCGCCCTCAGCTTTAAAGGAAACGGGCAAAAGTCCCTGGCGGATACGGCTCAGTTGCTGATCCACCGGTCCGGGGTGGAGGCCGACCAGCCCATCTTCGCCTTCGTCAACCTGATGGGCACCCACATGCCCTACCATCCCCCCCGGCCCTATATTGAGCGCTTTGCGCCCCACCTGCTGGCCGATCGCCGGGCCCAGAACTTTCTGCAGCGGTTTAACAGCGATGTCTACGGCTGGCTGGCTCCCCTTACCGGTGCCCTGGATGATCACCAAAAGCAAACCCTGGACGGCATGTACGATGCCGAGGTAGCCTACCAGGACGCCCTGCTGGGGGACTTTTTTGATCAACTGCAGCGATCCGGTCGCCTGGATCGGACCATGGTAATCATCTGCGCCGATCATGGGGAGCACCTGGGGGAGAAACAGTTGATGGGGCATAGCCTTTCCATCTACAACGAGCTGGTGCGGGTGCCCCTGATCATTCGGGACCCCTGCCAACCGGCCAGCTGGGGCACCACCGTTGATCAGGTGATCTCCACCCGGCGACTATTCCATACGGTGCTGGCGGCTGCCGGGCTGGCCAGTACTGCGGAGCGGCGCCTGGCCCTGGGTCAGCCCAGCACCGGCGAGGCTAAGGATGACTACGTTTTTGCCGAGGCCATCCCCCCCCAGAATGTGGTCAACCTGATGCAGAAGCGCCAACCAGACCTGGTGCAGCAGCGGCGCTGCGATCGCGCCCGTCGGGCCATCTGGATCGGCTCCCACAAGCTGATCGCCGTGGAGGGGGAAGGCACGGAACTCTACGATGTGCTGGTGGATCCCCTGGAGGTCCTGGATCTCAGTGCCATCCTGCCGGAAAACGTGGAGGTGCTGCAGGACTGTCTGCAGGCCTTTGCCCAGCAATCTCAACAGAACCTGGCCCAGGCTAGCCTGGGGCGGGCGATCGGCTACGATGACCCGGAGGTGCAGCGGCGATTGGCGGACCTGGGCTACCTGGAGGACTAGGCGATGGAGGGCGGGGGATACCCCGGTCCTACCCCTTAGACAGAACTTCACCCCCCGTTAACCCAAGGGGGCCAGGCCTTGCCCTACAATATCTGGCCATGGATTGGATCAGGACACAACCCATTGCCCACCGGGGCCTGCACCAGGGTCAGGCCGTCCCGGAGAATTCTCTGTTGGCCTTTGCCGGGGCGATCGCCCAGGGCTACCCCATCGAGCTGGATCTGCAGCTGCTGGCGGATGGGGAGCTGGCGGTCTTCCACGATCAAAACCTGGCCCGCCTCACCGGCCAGGCGGGTACCATTGGTCAACAAACCCTGGCCAGCTTGAAAGACTACCGACTGTACGATACCGACCAAACCATTCCCTCCCTGGCGGAGGTGCTGGCCCTGATCGATGGGCAGGTGCCGGTGCTGCTGGAAATTAAAAATCAAGGCCGGGTGGGGCCCATGGAGGCGGCCCTGGCTAAAACCCTGAGGGGCTATGGGGGCGAATTCGCCGTCCAATCCTTTAACCCCCTATCCCTGGACTGGTTCAGGCGCCATGCCCCCGCCATTCCCCGGGGGCAACTCTCCAGTGGTTACCGGGAGGAGTCCGTGCCCTGGCACCTGGCGGCGGTGCACAGTAACCTGCTATTCAACGGCCTCAGCCAACCCCATTTCATTGCCTACGATCTGAGGTCTCTGCCCAAGCTTTGTACCACCCTGATGCGCCAGGTGGGTCAGTTGCCCCTGATCACCTGGACGGTGCGCAGTGTCGCTGACCAGGCCAAGGCGGAACGGTTTGCCGACAACTACATCTTTGACCCCTACCCCTAAGGGTCCTCTGGCCAGGGCCATGGCGTAAGCTAGGAAGACATGGCGAGGCGGTGGCGATGGGGGTTGGCCCTGGCCAACGCCTCCCCCCCTTCCCCGGTGCCCCCGATGGCTAATCTGAGTACCTCTCCCTGGTGGGCTGACTTCCTGCGCCTGGCCCTGGCCAATGTGGTGGCTAACCTGATGGTGCCCCTGGCGGGGCTGGTGGATACGGCCTTTCTGGGGCATCTGGCGGAGATTCACCACCTAGGCGGTGTGGCCCTGGCCACGGTGGTATTTAACGTCATCTACTGGGGTTTTGGCTTTTTGCGCATGGGCACCACCGGTCTCACCGCCCAGGCCCTGGGCTTGGGTAAAGCGGATGAGGTGCTGCGGGTGCTGCTGCGCCATGGTTTGATCGCCCTGGGGTTGGGGCTGCTGGTGTTGGTGCTACAGGTACCCCTGCGGGAGTTGGGCTTTACCCTGCTGGGGGCCCAGGCGGATCTTAAGGCTGCTGGCTACGCCTTCTACAATGCTCGAATTTGGGATGCCCCGGCGGTGCTGCTCAACCTGGTGATCATCGGCTGGTGCCTGGGGCGAGGCCAGGGGCGTTGGGTGCTGGGGTTATCCCTGGTGGGTAATGCCAGTAACGTAATTTTTAATTATCTATTCATCTGGCGTTGGGGCTGGGCGGCGGCGGGGGCTGGCCTGGGCACCGCCCTCAGCCAGTATGTCACCCTGCTGGGGGGTCTGGCGCTGGTCGGTCGGTGCATCGATCTAGCCACCCTGCAGCGGCTGTTGCCCCAACTCTGGGACGGCCCCACCCTGCGGCGACTATGGGCGCTGAATGGGGATATCCTGCTCCGCACCGCCGCTATCATCCTCAGCTTTGCCCTGTTCACCCGCACCAGCGCCAGTCTGGGGCCCGATCTTCTGGCGGCAAACACTTTGTTGCTCCAGGTGGTGACCCTGTCGGCCTATTTCATTGATGGCCTGGCCTTCGCCACCGAAAGTTTCGCCGGTCGCTACTACGGCCGCGGCGATGTTAGTCGACTGCAGGGGGTGGTGTGGCTAGGGGGGGGGATCAGTTTGGCCCTGGGGTTGGGCTTTGCCCTGGCCTTCTGGGGCTTTAGCCAGCCCCTGTTTAGTCTGCTCACCAGCCATACTGAGGTGGTGACCACGGTGACTCGCTACGGGGGGTGGTTGGTGCCGGTGCTGGGGCTGGGGGCGATCGCCTTTTTGCTAGATGGCTTTTTCCTGGGCCTGACCGCCAGTACCCTGCTGCGCAATAGCACCCTGGTGGCGGCCTTGCTGGGTTTTTTGCCCCTCGCCCTGGTGGCCCAGAGGCTGGCTAACCCCCACCTGCTCTGGTTAGCCCTGGTGGGGCTGATGGCCGGTCGGGCCCTGATCCTGGTCTGGGCCGTACCCTACTGGCTCCGGCCTGGCCCGGACTATCCCCCGGTGCCCTAGTTCCATGACCAATCAGGATCGGTTATTGCGACTTACCGCCGGCCCCTGACAGCGATAGGCTAGCAAAGCTGGCACTCGACCTCAATGAGTGCTAGGTTGGTCACTGCAGAGCTGAAGAACAGGACATGGCAAAAAAAGTTTCCTTTGATGAGGCCTCCCGGAAGGCCCTGGAGAAAGGGGTGAACGCCCTGGCGGACGCCGTTAAGATTACCCTTGGCCCCCGGGGTCGTAACGTCGTACTGGAGAAAAAATACGGGGCACCCCAGATCGTCAACGACGGTATTACCATTGCCAAGGAAATCGAACTGGAGGACCCCTTTGAAAACCTGGGGGCTCGTCTGATGCAGGAGGTGGCCTCCAAAACCAAGGATCTGGCCGGGGATGGCACCACCACCGCCACCGTACTGGCCCAGGCCATGGTCAAGGAGGGCTTAAAGAACGTCGCGGCGGGCACTAACCCGGTGGGTATCCGGCGGGGCATTGAAAAGGCAGTTAGCGCCCTGGTGAAGGAAATTGCCGCAGTGGCCAAGCCGGTGGAAGGTAACGCCACCATTGCCCAGGTAGCCACGGTGTCGGCGGGCAGCGATGAAGAAATTGGCAAAATGATCGCTGAGGCGATGGATAAGGTCACCAAGGATGGGGTGATTACCGTCGAGGAATCTAAGTCTCTCTATACCGAACTGGATGTGGTGGAGGGCATGCAGTTTGATCGGGGCTACATTTCCCCCTACTTTGTCACCGACCAGGAGCGTATGGTCACCGAGCTGGAAAATGCCCGGGTGTTGATTACTGATAAAAAAATCGGCTCCATTCAAGACCTGGTGCCGGTGCTAGAGCGGATCGCCCGGGAAGGGGCACCCCTGTTAATCATTGCCGAAGACATTGAGGGGGAAGCCCTGGCCACCCTGGTGGTGAATAAGGCCCGGGGGGTGTTAAATGCGGCGGCGGTCAAGGCCCCCAGCTTTGGCGATCGCCGCAAGGCCATGCTCCAGGATATTGCGGTCCTCACCGGTGGCCAGGTGATCTCTGAGGAGGTGGGCCTCAACCTGGAAACCGCTGACCTGTCGATGCTGGGTAAGGCCCACAAGGTGACCATTACCAAGGACACCACCACCCTGGTCTCCGACAGCGGCAATAAGGCGGACATCGATAAGCGCATTGCCCAGATCCGCCAGGAACTGGAACGCAGTGACTCTGACTACGACAAGGAAAAGCTGTCGGAGCGCCTGGCCAAGCTGGCCGGCGGTGTCGCCGTAATCAAGGTGGGAGCAGCGACGGAAACCGAGCTCAAGGACCGCAAGTTGCGCATTGAGGATGCCCTCAGCGCCACCAAGGCCGCCGTCGAGGAAGGGATTGTACCCGGTGGCGGTGCTACCCTGCTGCACCTGGCTCCTAAGCTAGACAGCCTCAAGGCCTCCCTGGGTGACCCGGCGGAGGCGGTCGGGGTGGACATTGTCCAGCGGGCCGTGGCCGCTCCCCTGCGCCAGATTGCCGACAACGCGGGCCAGCAGGGAGCAGTCGTAGTGGAAAAGGTCAAGGGCCAGAGCTTTCCGGTGGGCTACAATGCCCTCACCGGTGCCTACGAAGACCTGATCCAGGCGGGGATTGTTGACCCGGCCAAGGTGGTGCGATCGGGGCTGCAGGATGCCGCCTCCATTGCCGGCATGGTGCTGACCACCGAAGCCCTGGTGGCGGAGATTCCCGAACCCCCCGCCCCCGCCCCTGACCCCGGTATGGGTGGCATGGGAGGTATGGGTGGTATGGGTGGCATGGGAGGTATGGGTGGCATGGGTATGATGTAAGCCCTCCCAGCTTAGCCCTAGCCCCCTGCAAGGGGGCGGAGGCGAGCCAGCATCAGGTTTCAATACCTCCAGGGGAAGTTGAACGAACCTCCCCTGGAAGCCCTAGGCCACAACCGGTTCATTGGTAAGAGCCACCTGCTCTGCAATTTCCGCCGCCCGACGCACTCCACCCGCCCGGGCGATCTCTTCCTGGAGAGCTTGGGCTCGAGCTCGGTAGCTGGGCTGTTCTAAAACCTCCCTGATCACCTGCCTTAGGCTAGATGGATTTAACTGCTTCAGCCCTAGACGGCGGCCGGCCCCACTGCGCTCAACTCGGGCGGCAATTCCTGGTTGTTCGTTAGTGATGGGAATGGTGACCAGGGGTTTGGCGCAACTTAAGGCGGTCAACACGGTATTCATACCGGCATGGGTAATCACCAGCTGCGATCGCTCAATCAGGCGTTGGTGGGGGGCAAAGGGTACCACCAAGGGGTTTCCTGGTAGGGGCAGGGGTTGGGCCTGGGGGTTGCCCAGGGAGATCACCAGTTGGGCCTCGAGGCCTCGGCAGGCCTCGGCAATATCAACAAAAATTTCCGGTCGCTGGTTTTGTAGGGTACCCAGGGAAGCATAGATTAGGGGGCGGTCATCGAGCTGGTCAAAGGGGAAGGGACGAGCGGCCGTGGCGATCGGTTCTATTCCAGAGGGGTCTTGAAAGGGGCCGAGGTAGTGAAAGTGGGCAGGTAACCGCCGACGGGGAAAGTCTAGGGCCCGGGGTAGCTGGGAAATTTGGGCCAGGGGGGAGTAGGCATCCCCTTGCTGCCGGTAGGCGGGCAAGTTCCAGGCTTGCCGTTGAGCCCCAAGGGTGCGAATCAGATCACGGGTCAGCCATTGAATTAGTCCATTACCGATTTGGTTGCGCCCTTGGGCCCAAGGACTAGGGTTATAGGCCCAGGCCGTAAAGTAGGGAGGAACCCCAGGTTCCCGGTTGACTGGCAGGGCGTTGCAGACGGTAATAAAGGGCCGCTTCAGGTGATCGGCCACCGTCGCCATGGCGGCGGTAATTTGATCCAGGATTAGCACCTCAATGCCGGCTGACTCAATCGCCGTGGGAGCCTCACGAAACAGCATTTCGGCCTCAGCCTTGACCAGGGCAATGGTGTATTGCAGGCCGGGGCGACCGGTAAGGCGGCCCAGGGTTCTGTAGATCTCATCCAGGTAGCCTGGTGGGTAGTCCGCCGCACCTATTTCCACCCGGGTAAATCCCAGGTGATCAACCTTGGCCAGGGCGTCAGGCACCCCTAAAAAAAACACCTGGTGACCACGGCGCTGCAGCTCTAGCCCCAGGGTGGCCGTAGGGTTTAAATGGCCGATCGCCGGCGGACAGAAGAGGCCAAATCGTACCATGGTTAGCCCTAAAGAATTTGGGAGAGAAATTTCTGGGTGCGTTCCTCCCGGGGGTTACTGAAAAACTCCTGGGGGGTATTTCCCTCCACCAGGTAGCCTTCGTCCATTAGCACCACCCGGTCAGCCACCTCCCGGGCAAACCCCACCTCGTGGGTGACACACACCATGGTCATGCCCGAGTTTGCCAGGGTGCGCATCACGTCCAGCACCTCCCGCACCATTTCTGGGTCAAGGGCGGAGGTGGGTTCGTCGAAGAGCATGATCTTGGGTTGCATGGCCAGGGAGCGGGCGATCGCCACCCGCTGCTGCTGCCCACCGGAGAGTTGCCCTGGAAACTTGTGGGCCTGCTCCAAAATGCCCACCCGTTCTAACAGCTGCAGGGCCACCTCCTGGGCCTTGGCCTTAGGCCAATGGCGTACCCAAATGGGAGCCAGGGTGACATTCTGAAGCACCGTCAGGTGGGGGAACAGATTAAACTGCTGAAACACCATCCCCACCTCCCGGCGAATCGCCTCGATGTTTTTCAGGTCGTGGGAGAGTTTCATGCCATCCACCACAATAACCCCCTTCTGGTAGGTTTCCAGGGCATTAAAGGTGCGGATAAAGGTGGACTTGCCCGAACCGGAGGGCCCCATGATCACCACCACCTCGCCTCGGTTAACCTGTAGACTCACCCCCTTCAACACATGGAAGTTGTTGTCGTACCACTTCTCAACCCCCTCGGTGATAATCATGGGTTGACCCGGGGTGGTGTCAGTGCCCATGGTTTCGGTTTGAAACTGAGTCATAGGGGCAAGTCCATTGTTTAAACAGTATTTTAGAAGAAGTTCGGGCCCGATTCAATGAACTGGGTTACATCTCATCGGTAGCTGGGTTTAGTGACTGGTGTGTAACTGCCGTTCTAAATAGCGGCTACCCTGGGACATGGCGTAGCACAACAGCCAGTACAACACACCAATAAACAGGTAAACCTCCCCATAGCGCCCGATGAACAGCGGGTTAGCCAGAATGGATCGACTCATGCCCAGCAAATCAAACAAACCCACAATAGACACCAGGGTGGTGTCCTGCAGCAGGCTAATAAACAGCCCCACAATCGCCGGAATAGAGATCTTCAAGGCCTGGGGCAGGATAATTAACCCCAGGGAGAGGGGGGTGCTCAGCCCCAGGGAGCTGGCGGCCTCATACTGCCCCTTGGGAATAGCCTGTAACCCCCCCCGTACGGTTTCCGCTAAGTAGGCAGCGGTGAACAGGGTAAGCCCTAAAATGGCCCTGAACACCACATCTAGCCGCCAATTACCGGGCAAAAATAGGGGCACCATAATCAGCCCAATGAACAAAACCGTAATCAGCGGTACCCCCCGCACCACCTCAATGTAAAAGCTCGACAGCACCCGAATTACCGGCAGAGGACTCTGTCTACCCAGAGCCAGCAGCACCCCAAAGGGAAAGGATAGGACAATACTAACCAGGGACATCAGGGCCGTCAGTAATAAACCTCCCCAGGCGGTACTGGCCACCATCGGCAACCCCAGGCCACCGATCACCAGCCAGAGCCCCACTAAAAACATCAGACTCCAACCCAAGGCTAGCCATCGTCCTAACCCGGGTCGTTGCTGGCCCCAGCCATGGCCCAGCCAGGCAGTAACCATCAGCAGCCCTAAGAGTCCCAGCAACTTAAGCTTCACCAGCAGGGCTTGGTCACCGGCAATCGGTAGGATGATCACGGTCAGGGTGGCCACGGCCAACCCCACCAGGGAGCCAGGGCCGAACAGGCGACTGGAGAGGCGAGTTAACACCCCCCAGGTGAGGCCCGCCATCAGGGTAAGCAGGGTAAGCAGCACCCAGAGACGCCAGTATTGATCGGAGGGAAACCGGCCCACGAAAAATAGCGGTAGATTGGTGGGAATTACCCCCCACTGGGCGACACTCCGGGCCCACTGAAGAAACCTCACCAGGGACTGCAGTAGGAGGGCCCCCAGTAGGAGGGTAAGGATGCCATTAAACCAGCTGCTAAACAGATTCTTGCGGAGCCAGGCCAGGGGCGTAAGGCCGGCTGAGCCCGGGGGCAGGGAAGCGACGGGGCGAGTCAAGGTCATGGCTAGCGCTCTCGGATTTGCACGCTTTGGTTAAACCGATTCATCACCAGGGAGATAATCAGATTGATACTCAGGTAGGTCACCGCCCACAGTAGCACCACCTCCACCGCCCGACCGGTCTGGTTTTGGATGGTTTGGCCCGTGGCGAAAATATCAGGGTAGCCGATCGCCAGGGCCAGGCTGGAGTTCTTAGCCAGATTCATATACTGGCCGCTGAGGGAGGGAATAATTACCCGCAGGGCCTGGGGAAAGACCACCAGCCGCAGGGCTAGCCCGGTTTTCAACCCCAGGGACCGGGCCGCTTCCCACTGCCCACGGGAAACGGACTGGATACCAGCTCGCACAATTTCGGCGATGAAGGCGCCGGTATAGAAGGTTAGCCCCGCCAGCATGGCGGCATACTCCAGGGAAATCCGCACCCCGCCTACCACCAGGTTATCGTCACCCAAGCGAGGAAAGCTCCAGCCTAGGCCAAAGCAAAATAGGCTGAGGGCGATCGCCCCCAACCCCCAGAGCAGTAGCCCCGGTGCTCGCCCTGGCCGACCGGACTGCTGAATTTGCCCCAGGCGCCAGCGCCACACCAGGTAGACGGCCACCGCCAGCATCACCAGGGCCAGGGCCGACAGCCAGGCGGCTGGGGTGTTGGCGGGCCAGGGCAGGGTCAGCCCCTTTTTGCTAACGTAAACTCCCGCCAAGATGCGCCGCACCTCCCCCCCCTGGGAGAGGCCAAAGAGAATAACGAAATACCAGCAAAACAGTTGTAGGAGGAGGGGAGTGTTGCGCACCACCTCCACGTAGATCAAATTTAAGCGGCGGATCAACCAGTTGTCGGAAAAGCTGGCGATACCCGCCAATACCCCCACCGCCGTAGTGGTAATAAACCCCACCAAAATCAGCCGCAGGGTATTCACCAACCCTACAAACAGGGCCCACCCGTAGCTGTCGTTGGGGGCGTAGGGCAGAATACTTTCGCCGATGTTAAAACCGGCTTGATTCTTCAAGAAACCGTAGTCAAACTGCCTGCCCAGCTGCTGCAGGTTGCGATTCATGTTGCCCACCATAATCGCCCCCGCCCCCACCACCACCACCAGTACCAAAGCCTGAAGACCCAGGCGAAGGATGCGATCGTCTCGCCATAGGGGAACGGAATTGTCGGGGGGAGTGGGGGAGGCCATAGGTAGACCGGTATGGGTGACGTGGCAGGGAAATGAATTCCCTGCCACGGGTAAGGGAATAGATCTTAACGGAAGGGAGGAGAGTAGATTAAGCCACCCTTTGTCCAGAGGTTATTCAGACCCCGGTCAATTTTAAGGGGGGAATCAGCCCCCACATTCCGCTCAAAGACTTCACCGTAGTTGCCCACCGCCTTGATGGTGTGCACCATAAAGTCGTTGGATAACCCTAATTGTTTACCCAAATCCCCTTGTACCCCGAGGAAGTTTTGAATATCGGGGCTGGGATCGGTGAGTTTTTCGGTTACGTTGGCCTGGGTAATGCCAAATTCCTCAGCCTGGAACAGGCCGTAGGTTACCCACTTGACCACGTCATACCAGGCGGAGTCATTATTCACGGTCACCGGGCCAAGGGGCTCCTTAGACAGGACGTCATCTAATAGAATGTGATCGTCGGGCTTAGGTAGGCCCGTCCGCTTGGCCGCCAACTGGGACCGGTCAGAGGTAAAAGCTTCGCAACGCCCCTCGGTGTAGGCGGCGGAGGCGGCATTAGAATCCTGAAACTTGACTTCATTAATGGTGATGCCGGCTTCCTTCACTCGACTGGCCAGGTTCAACTCAGTGGTGGTGCCGGTTTCTACGCAGACCGACTTGCCGTTGAGGCCGGCAAAGTCCTTAATGCCACTGGCCTTAGAAACCATCACCCCCTGCCCATCGTAGAAGGTGGTGGGGGCAAACTCCAGGCCATTGCCGCCGGCGGAGTCACGGCTAATGGTCCAGGTGGTGTTGCGGGACAGCATATCCACCTCACCATTTTGCAGAGCGGGGAAACGGGCGGTGGAGTCCAAGTTGCGGTACTCAATTTTGCTGTCAATATCCTCAGCGGTACCAAAGACGGCAGCGGCAACGGCGCGGCAGGTATCCACATCCATGCCGGAGTACTTACCGGTTTGGTCTACAAAACTAAAGCCAGGAATGGTGCCCTCCACCCCACAAATCAACTTGCCCCGTTCCTTAATGGTGGCCAGGCGGTTGCCTACGGTGGTTGAAGCTGCAGTCCCTTCTCCAGAAGGGGCAGTAGTGGTCGGAGCCGTTGTGTTACAGGCTGCGATGGTTAAACTCAAGGCCGCTGCCAGTAAACTAAGTCTGCGCATAAATCACTCCTCACTCACAAAACTCACAAAGAAATCTTTCTAAAGATACCGGAAAGTAAAAAAATATTAAACTAATCTAAACCCTCCTATGATTTGGGTCTGTAATTTGTATCAAAATCAACAATCTGTTCTGGATGCTTTAGAACTTTGCGGCAGGGGCCTGCGCCCATCTGCGGAAACTAATCTAAGGTCTGCAGTGATGACCTCAACTAAACCTGCATCAAAATAGATTGGGCCTGGCCAACCGATCTGTCCCGGCAAATAACCCTAACCAATCGGGCATGGTTTTTGTTGGTGGTTCAATTAGGGTAAGTAATGACTGATCGAGCTGAGGCTTAAAGCCCTCTGACCAGCAGGTCTCGAATCAGGGGAATTTTAGAGCGAATGTAGTGACTCAACTGGTCGCTTTCGGTTTGATTAATGGGCTGGTTTAACCTGAACTGCTCCATCAGCCAGTGGGCTAGGCCACTGTCATCAAGGGACAGGAGGTGGTTACCCTGGGATCGATCGACCAAAGACCATAAATGGTGCAAAAGCTTTGGGTTCATGGCCGCGCCTTAATAATTTCTTTAGATTCTAGGCCACCAAACCTGTGATGTACAGCAATTGCATTGATTGTTGATTTTCTTTGGACAGAGAAAATGCCGTGGACTAATGCGCTACTATGCCCTTTCCTTAGCCTTTAGATACACCCATCTAACCTTGATGTTTAAGGCGATGCTACCTCCCTGGTCTTTGCCACCTAAACCAAGTCCATATTGAGAATCGTAGTTTTGCCCCTCTCCCAAAGGGTTTAGCTTGCTTCCCGCAGGGCGAGAAACTCCGGGTTTCAAGTTAGACAAGGTTTAAAGTCCATAATCTGGCTATTTTCCATAAATTCAATGTGATTTTGGGGATCGTCAAAGGTTAAGATATGTAACGACTCTCCGTTAGCCATACGATGAGGGTTTTTATTGTTTACGACTAAACTCGGTATTTTTGTGCAACTAGAATGTTTCCGAATCCCTGCTGGAGGGGTGCTTCCAGAAGATCAGGCTGTCACTGATTCAGGCTTGCCTTTTACCCTCCAAGATTTGAAAAACGCCATTCCAGAACAGTGTTTTCAACCCTCTGCCTGGCGATCTATAGCCTATTTCCTGAGGGATATCGGTTTGGTTGTAGCCCTCTACGTCACGGCCTATCGCCTGGATTCCTGGTGGTTTTATCCCCTGTTCTGGCTGATGCAAGGCACGCTCTTCTGGGCTCTGTTTGTGGTAGGCCACGACTGCGGCCATGGGTCGTTTTCTAAGTGGAATTGGCTAAATAATCTAGTCGGCCATCTCTCCCACACTCCCATTCTGGTGCCCTACCACGGCTGGCGCATTAGTCACCGCACCCACCACGCCAATACCGCCAACATCGACACCGATGAGAGTTGGTATCCCCTCTCAGAAAGCCAGTATCGAGACCTGCCTGCTGCCCAGCGGTTTGTGCGGTTTTATGCCTCCTTGCTGGCCTACCCCCTATACTTATTTCTCCGATCCCCTGGACGCAAAGGGTCCCACTTTCTCCCGAGCAGTCCACTGTTTCGACCCTCAGAACGGCGGGGTGTGCTGATTAGCACCCTCTGCTGTGTAGCCATGGTCACTTTACTGCTGGGGCTGACGGTGCAATGTGGGGTTAGCTTTATGGTGAAGTTCTACCTGATACCCTATCTGGTGTTTGTAGTGTGGCTGGATTTAGTTACCCTATTGCACCATACCACTCCCGAAATTCCCTGGTATCGGGGTAAGGATTGGACCTTCTTGAAGGGCGCCCTCTCCACCATTGACCGAGATTACGGGGTGTTTAACGACCTCCATCACAACATCGGCACCCATGTGGCCCACCACATTTTCCTGGGCATTCCCCACTACCACTTGAAAACCGCTACGGCGGCCATCAAGCCTATTCTTGGTGACTACTATCGTCAGTCTCGCGAATCCCTGTGGACTAGCTTCTGTCAAGCCTTTTGGCAGTGTCGCTATGTGTCCGATTATGGTTCTCTGGTTTACTATCAACCCCATTCTGGCCATCGTCCTTAGTTACTAGGCCAGGTTTGGCCTCTTTATATTCAAGGCCTCCTAGGTCATAATCGTCCCCCGCAGCAGCTGATCGTAGCGGCGCTGCAGTTCCGCCGCCAGCTGGGGCGATTGGCTCAGGCAGGGGTCCGTGGCCAGGGTCTGTTCCGCCGCCTGGCGGGCCAGCATTAGCACCTCCTGGTCTGTCATCAGGCTGGCCAGGGCAAAGTCCGGTAGTCCGGATTGGCGGGTGCCCAGCACCTCCCCGGGGCCCCGCAGGCGCAGGTCCATCTCGGCGATGAAGAAGCCATCCTGGGATTGCTCTAGTACCTGGAGCCGCTGGCGGGCCTCCTCGCTACGGCTGCTGCTCAGCAGTAAACAAAAAGACTGGGCTGCCCCCCGCCCCACCCGGCCCCGGAGCTGGTGCAATTGGGACAGGCCGAAACGCTCCGCGTGTTCGATCAGCATCACCGTGGCGTTGGGCACATCCACCCCCACCTCCACCACCGTGGTGGAGACCAGGATCTGACTTGCGGCCTGGCGAAACCGGCTGATGGCCGCCTCCTTCTCCCCTGACCCCAGGCGGCCATGGAGCAGATCCACCTGAAAATCGGGAAAAATCACCTGGGCCAGGCGTTGGTGCTCCTCCACCGCCGATTTCAGGTCTAGTTTTTCTGATTCCTCCACCAGGGGTAGCACCACGTAGGCCTGGCGGCCCTGGGCGATTTCCCGTTTGATCAGGTCGTAGGCCTGGGGCCGCTGCTGACTGGTTAGCAGGGTGGTTTTGATGGCCTGGCGCCCGGGGGGTAGCTCGTCGATCTGGCTGACATCCAGGTCGCCGTGCAGGGTGAGGGAAAGGGTGCGGGGGATGGGGGTGGCGGTCAGGGTGAGGACGTGGGGATGGCGGCCCTTCTGGGTGAGGCGGGCCCGCTGTTGGACGCCGAAGCGGTGTTGCTCGTCAATCACCACCAGGCCCAGGGCGGAGAACTGCACCGGGTCTTCAATCAGGGCGTGGGTGCCCACCACCAGTGGTAGTTCCCCCGTCGCCAGCACCGCCAGGGTCTGGCGTCGTTTGGCGGTGCGGGTTGAGCCCGTGAGCAGTTCCACCGGCAGGTGTAATTGGGTGCCCCACTCTACCAATTTACGGTAGTGCTGCTCCGCCAGGACCTCGGTGGGGGCCATCAGCACCGCCTGATAGCCCGCCTGCACCGCCGCCAGCATGGCTACTACCGCCACTACGGTTTTCCCTGACCCCACATCCCCCTGTACTAGCCGGTTCATGGGTACGGTTTTTTGCAGGTCCGTGAGGATGGCATTCACTACTCGCCGTTGGGCCCCGGTCAGGTCAAAGGGTAGGATCTGGTAAAAGCGATCGATGAGCTCGCCGCTGGGGGCCAGGGTAATGGCGGTTTGTGCCTGCTGTTGTTGCTGGCGCCGACGCAGCAGCCCCAGTTGCAGGTAGAAGAATTCATCGAACACCAGCCGCCGTCGGGCCTGGGCCAGGCTATCCTCCTGGTCAGGGAAGTGGATCTGGGCGATCGCCCGGGGTAGTTCGATCAACCCGTGGGTTGCCCGCAGCTCCCCCGACAGGGGATCGGTAAGCAGGGCCGCCGCCGGTAGGGCCGCCGCCACCGCCCGACGCACCAGGTCCGCCGGCACCCCCTCCGTCAGGGGATAGACCGGCACCAGGCGACCAATGGTGAGGGATTCGATCTGGTCGCTGAGGCTATCCAGCACCTCCAGGTGGGGGTCCTCCAGGGTGAGGCCAAATTTACCCTGTTTCACCAGCCCGGCGGCGGCCACGATCGCCCCCAGGGGGTACTGGCGTTTTTGCTGCTGCTGCCAGCTGGAGGTGCTGTAGCGGTTGCCGGGGTAGAAGCGGTTGAGCTTGATCTGGCCGCTGTCGTCCGCCAGCAGTAGTTCAAAAATGGTGAGCTGGCGGTTGCGGGGGCTGGTGAAACAATTCACCCGCTTCACCCGCCCCAGCAGGGTGACGGCTTCCCCCGGCACCAGGGCGCTAATTTTCACCTGTTGGGCGTAGTTGAGGTGATCGCGGGGGTAGTAGCAAAGCACATCCGCCACCGTGTGCAGGCCCAGGCGAGCCAGGCGATCGGCGTTTTTAGGACTAATCCCCTTCAGGTAGGTGAGGGCCTGGTCAGGACCGACCCCGCCAGGGATCGACCCCGATCCGCCGCTGACGCTGCCCACCAAGGGGGGAGCCGCCCCCTCCGCCAGGCGGTTGCCCCCTTGACGGTGGGCCTGCCCCTGGCGATGCACCGTCAAGAGCTGGCGGGTATGGTGCAGCAGCCGTCGGGTTTTGGCCACCAGGTGTTGGCGTTGAGCAAAGCTGAGCTCCGGGTAGCGATCGTAGGATTGGGCCAGGTCCTGCCAGACTGCCTGCTGATCAAGGGGGAGAATGGGGGGTGGCTGGCGCAGGCTGTCAGCCAAAAACTGGCTAAAGCACTGCTGCTTACCCACCAGGTCGTTGAAGCCGCTTTCCGCCTCCAGGGCCAGGGCACGATGCCAGCGCAGCCAATCTGGCTGGGGTGGTTCTTGGTCAGCCCCCATGGTCGCCTTTACCTCCTCTCTGTTGCCGGGTATTATAGCCCTAGCCCCCGGCAAAGGGGCGGAACCCAGCCAGACCATGGCCCCTAGAACCGCGGCTCCTCGTACCACACCGCTCGCCAGGCCTGCTCTGCGGAGGAAATGGCCAGCTCCCGCTGCAATTTTTGATATTGCTTACCCAGCTTACGTAATTTCCCCAGGGCGGTACGTAGTTTACTGCGCCCCAGGGAGGATTGTACATCGTTGAATTCCAGATCCGATAACCGCAGGTTAATGGCCGCCAGGTGGGTCATGGTGCTTTCTGACCCCTCATCGTCCTCCTCCTCCTCCTCGTCGTCCTCCTCCTGCCGGTCCCCAGCGGGGCTTTCCGCCATCAGGGAGGAATCTAGGGGGTGATTGGGGCTACGGGTCAGATCGGAAGAAATGGCCACCATCACATTCAGAATGTTGGGGACCGATCGCCCCCGGCCCGGGCCGATTTCCGCATCGGAGGCGGCATGGAGGATGGCGTCGGGCAGGTTGGGTAGGATTTTGGCACTGTGTAACCGCTGGTTGGCCTGCCGGGAAATGCGCTGCAACAGTTCTCGGATTTGCTGCTCCAGGTAGATGTGGTGTTTAGCCAGGCGCAGGGGGGTGAGGTCATCGCCGCTGAATAGGCGATCGCCCAGGTCTTCAGGCCGATCCTCCGCCAGGGCTGCCATCACCATCTGCTTCAGCAGGGATGGAATGGCCAGGATCGCGTCCTCCCCCTGGCTCAGGGGTAACTCCAACGGCAAGTTAGAAATTACATCCTGGTCTAGGCCGGCCTCACTAGTCATTGGGCTCGCTTCAGAGGGGTGAGTCTCTGGTCCACTTACCCCGGCCTCTAGGCTAGAGGCCGGGGCTGGCTGGGGCTCTGGTTCCGGGGGCTCCAAGAGGTCTAAATCAATTTTAGGATCAAGTAAGTCTTCCAACCAGCCCTTACCCTTCGCCCCCAACTGGCGTATTTGTCGCTGCAGGGACTCCCGCTGGCCCACCGATAGGGCCAGAAAGTTCTCGGGATACACCTGGGTACAGAGGTGGTAGGCCGCCATCACCACCTGCCGTTGTAGGGCAGTGCCTAAACTAGCCAGGTAGCCACTGTAGAGCTGGTTAAACTCCTCAGCCAGGGTGAGGGTGGCCTGCTTCAGACCCTCAATGTCCCTACGAATTATCTCCACCGGTCTGACCATGGCGCGACCCCCACCTTATCCCTGGGCTGATTATTAAGCTCAACGACCCACGGGTGTTAGGGCTTTAGGGCGCCGGTCTGGGCCGCAACCTCTTCCGCAAAGTTGGTTTCTTGCTTCTCGATGCCTTCCCCCATGACAAAGCGGGAGAAGCGCCGGACTTGGATATTTTCCCCCAGTTGGGAAACAGCTCGTTTGACCAGCTCATCGATGGAGATGTTTTGATCCTTAATGAAGGGTTGATCCATTAAGGTTAGCTCTTTTAATCGCTTTTGGATGCGGCCATCTACGATTTTCTCCCGCATCGCCTGGGGCTTGCCAGCCAGATCCTCCCGACCCATCTCAACGGCCTTTTCCTTGGCAATGATGGCTTCTGGAATGTCACCCACCCGCACGTACTCAACGTTTGGGCAGGCGGCAACTTGCATGGCCACATCCCGCACCAGGGTCTTAAACTCTTCGCGACGAGCCACAAAGTCAGTTTCGCAGTTGACCTCCACCAGCACCCCCACACGCCCACCGGTGTGGATATAGCTGTCGACCAACCCCTCCGCCGCTACCCGGCCTTCCTTTTTGGCGGCGGAGGCAATGCCCTTCTGGCGCAGCCAGTCCATCGCCTTTTCAAAGTCTCCTTCGGTTTCCTTCAGGGCTTTCTTGCAGTCCATCATACCTGCGCCGGTTTTGTCGCGCAGGTCCTTTACAAGCTTTGCAGAAATGTCTGCCATGGTGATCAAATGTCCTAACGCGTGTCGTCAAACGGAACCTAGATTTAGAATACGATCTAGCCGCCCGAACTAATCATCCTCTTCATCGGCGGCGGGAAGGTCATAGCCGTAATCCTCATCTTCGGCCCCCTCGTAGTCGTCGTAGTCGTCGTCACCCCGGCCCTGGGCTCCGTGGGATCCTTCGTAGATAGCATCCGCCAGCTTGCCCAGGATCAGTTTTATGGAACGAATGGCGTCATCGTTGGCCGGAATTGGCACATCCACCAGGTCGGGATCACAGTTAGTATCTAACAGGGAAATGATCGGGATGCCCAGCTTATGGCATTCCGAAACCGCGTTGTATTCCCGCTTGATGTCCACAATGATGGCCACATCGGGAACCCGGCGCATGGTCTTGATCCCCCCCAGGTATTTCTGCAGCTTCTCCAGTTCCCGGCGCAGCACCGCAGCTTCCTTCTTGGGCCGCAGGTCAATGGCGCCGGTTTCCTCCATGCGCTCTAATTCCTTCAGGCGGTCAGCACGGGATTTAATGGTGGCCCAGTTGGTGAGCATGCCCCCCAGCCAGCGCTGGTTAACGTAATGGGATCCACAGCGACTGGCTTCCTGGGCGACAATGCCCGCAGCCTGACGCTTAGTACCAATAAATAGAAACCGTTGCCCCTGTTCTGCCGCTGACCGGGTAAAGGCGTAGGCTTCCTCCACTAATTGGGCGGTTTGCACCAGGTCGATAATGTGAACCCCATTGCGGGAGGTGAAGATATAGGGATCCATCTTCGGGTTCCAGCGTCGGGTCTGGTGGCCAAAGTGAACCCCAGACTCCAGGAGTTCCGGGAGGGTAATAACTGCCATATTTTTTCTCCGTTCGGGTTTATCCACCATCTAGATGTGCTGTCAGGGATGCCCTGCAGACCCGAAACTCTAGATGTGCGATTTTGACAACTTTTCTATCTTACCATAGGCGGGCGGTAGATGAAAACAGCAACTATCAAGCGTCAGCAAAAATAAATTCAGAACCAGTTTAGGCCGTTTCAGCCGATTCGCGCCCATCCATGGAGCTTGATCTGAACGAGGTATCAAGGGTTTCAGCCCCTAGAATTTTTGAATTTACAATTGCTGATCAAGCGTTTGGGGGAGAAGGTTGAATCATCAACCCATGCCTAAAACCGCTAAAGTCTTGGAAGGTACCTCTCTGTGATCGCCTTTTTGCCATGCCCTCCGTTATTCCCGTCCCGTTGCCGGCCCAACCCTACGATATTGTGATTACCCGGGGGGGGCTAGGGCAGGTAGGGGCCTGGCTAGGTCAGGGCGATCGCCCCCTGGTCAAGCCTGGCCAATCCCTGCTGGTGGTATCCAACCCTGGCATCTTTAAGCACTACGGCCAGCCCCTGGTGGACTCCCTTACCCGCCAGGGCTACCGGGTCGATATCCAGTTGCTACCTGCGGGGGAGCGCTACAAAACCCTAAATTCCGTGCAGAAACTCTACGATGCCGCCTACCGTTGCCCCCTGGAACGACAATCCGCCATGGTGGCCCTGGGGGGCGGGGTGATTGGGGATATGACCGGCTTTGCGGCGGCCACCTGGTTGCGGGGTCTTGGGGTGGTGCAGGTGCCCACCTCGTTGCTCGCCATGGTGGATGCGGCCATTGGTGGCAAAACCGGCGTTAACCATCCCCAGGGGAAAAACTTGATTGGGGCCTTTCACCAACCCCGGCTGGTGATGATTGATCCCCTGGTGTTGCGCACCCTACCACCGCGGCAGTGGCGGGCGGGCCTGGCGGAGGTGATTAAATACGGGGTGATCTGGGACCGGCCCCTATTTGAATCTCTGGAGGCCGCTCCCCACCTGAGCCGTTACGGTGACCTGGGGGATGACCAATTGCTAGAAATCCTTATCCATTCCTGTCAGGCTAAGGCTGAAGTGGTCTGCCAGGATGAAAAGGAAGGGGGCCTGCGGGCCATTCTCAACTACGGCCACACCATTGGCCATGGGGTGGAGAGCTTGATGCACTACCGGGGGGTCAACCACGGTGAGGCGGTGGCGATCGGCATGGTGGCCGCAGGCCAGATGGCGGTCAACCTGGGCCTCTGGGATGTGGCCTCGGCCCAGAGACAAACCGATCTCCTGCAGAAGGTTAAGCTGCCCACCCAACTCCCCCAGGGGATTGGGGTGGAGGACCTGATTCTCTCCCTGCGCCATGATAAGAAGGTGAAATCCGGTCGGATTAACTTTATCTTGCCCGAGCGAATCGGCCAGGTGCAGATTAGTGATCAGGTAGAAGATGCCCTGGTGAGATCGGTGCTTGTGGCCATGGCCTAAGTCCTACCCCAGGAACCAGAACCTAGAGATAGCGAAAACCCTTGACACCCTGATAGCTGGTCATACGGGCCAGGCGACGGCTGAATTCACCCACGGAGGGGTTCCCATCCGGACAAATGACTCCAGCTGCCTGTTGCCAGAGGGGCTGGGGAGCGGGGCGGATGTCGTATTGGTCTCGCTGGTTACTGGCATTGTCCGGAGTGCAGCGGCGCACATGGTACCAGGTGGTTTCCTGGCATTGGGGGCACCAAAAAGCCTCCAACCACTCTCCAGCGATCGGTACGGCGGTATGGGTTTGAATCACCGTCAGGGCCAGCCGACGGCCCATACCCCGTTCCTGCAACTGCTCTGCCCGATCAGCGTAGAGTTGATACTTACGGCTGGCGCTTTCTAGATAGCAGCCATGGCTGGGGCAGTAGATGGCTCGCCGTTTAGATCGGTTACGGTTGCGATCGCGTCGTTGATTCATAATTAATAAATAAACTACAACTTGAACTGCACCTACAGGTGGATTCCCAGCACAGGTCTAGACCCTAAAGGCGGGGCACCATGGCCCTACTCCTTCAGCCAGGTATTGGGGGGTAGGACTGAGCAATTGGGTGTCACGCTATAACCAACTAAATTAAGAACCTTGATAGAATTCAACAATCATCAACGAGTGAATACACTTATACATAGTCTTAGCCGAGGTTGATTTTGAAACCAGATACACTTACTACCTTAAGGTACTTCTTAGTATTTCTCTAAATGGGTTCGACTGTCTAAGAGGGTGTCAGCCTTCTTGACTTTTTTTCAATTATATGAAGTTTGGGCTCAATTGTGTCAAAGTTTCTGATACGGTCTGCCTGCCCTTATGGCTAATCAAGGTACACCACAGGTTAGCCCTCCGAGTATGGCTGGGTGAGTATAGGTAAGTTCTGGTTGATAGGAGGTCTCCCTAGCCAAGAGCCCTTGGTCTGCACTAGAGTTTTACTATTAGACGGCGTAAATTCGACCATCCTGCTAGCAGGGGGTCAAAACTTAAGTAATAAACCCTCAGGAGCCAACCAAAGCCATGCATTCATGAGGTTCTTCGTAGCTTATCCCACCAACTTAACTTATCCTTGGAACGTTTACGGGGACTGGCTTGAACTGGAACTACCAGGTCACCGTAGGGGAGAACCCGCTGATCTGGGGTGAAGACATTTACCTGATAAACCATTTGATTATCCCAGTCTAAAGCGGTTAACCAACCACTACGGGCATCATAGGCCCCTGTATCAATATTAGACCAGCCGGGTCCTTCTACTAATTGCCCGGGGCTAACCTCGGAGAAGGTAAAGGTCATAGTATGGCCTACGATAATTTGCTTGTCGGCAAAATAGGGGCTACGCATCTGGTGAAAAATACCCCGAGACCAGCAACACTCCTCCTTAGTTTGGGAAGCCACCCCCAAATTAGGATTAAGACCAGCATGAACAAGCCAAACATGTCCTAGGTCTATATAGAGAGGTAGATTCTCAATCCACTCCAGATCGGCCCGTAGCGCTTCAAAGGAATTTTCGTAACTGGCGACGGTGCTATCACCGCCACTGTTGATCCATCGCTGCATAGCAGGGATATGAATACCGTCATCTACAAAGGACTCAATCAACATTTGTTCGTGGTTGCCCCGCACGCAGCCACTGCCGTGGCGACGAACAAAGTCAACTACCGCAGCGCTGTCGGGGCCTCGATCAATTAAGTCACCAAGGAAATAAACGGCATCCGTGGAAGTAGGTGAAATCAGGTCCCAAAGTTGCCTGAGGGCCTCGTAGTGACCGTGAATATCCCCAACAAAAAGCTGACGAGTCATACCTGTACACGCATTAGATGATAGATGACTGAAAGAACCGCACCCCTATAACTATGCTCTCAGGTTACCCCTTTTACATTGTTAATGTAACTTAATCCTTGAGGTTTGAGGTTAACTGTCTTCTATAACTTCAGTAAAGTTTTATCCAATCAAGAAAATTAGACGAGACCGGGGAAAAGTTTGCTTAGGGACTGGGGACTGGGGTGACTGCCACGCTCCGCTGCCAGCCTAGGGTCCACAGGTTTCTCCGTCCGTGGTATACCCGAGGGGATAGTCAGGCTCCAGGGGAAAGCCCGCCGGTCCGGCGTGAAACCCATAGCCCAGAACCAGAGTATAGGTCTGTAGTACTTGCCCAAACCGTTTAATCTCAAGCGTTTTTCCAGGCTCGGTATGGTCAAACATGGCCAGATGGGCTGAACAAATAGGGTGCCAGCTTTCCCCCAGCAACACCCCGTCGCGCCCCTCCATGGTGGGACTTTGATACCAAAAATCAAATTGGTCGAGGCGACCTGAGAGGGCGATGACCTCAGGGCTATTAAGGCTATAGGCCAGGGCCGCCGCCGATCGGTAGTCAGTGGTGAGCAGCAGGGGCTGGTGAAGGCGGTCGGCGGTCTCCTGCACCAGGGCGCTGATCTGGGGCCATCCGTAAAGGGCGGCACTGTCGCCATCTGCTCTGGTGAAGCCGGCGGTGAGGGGGATGAGGTTGTAATGGCAGATCAGGGCGATCGCTGTGAACAGGCCCAGCCCCTGGGCGATGGCCAGGGGTCGCCGCCGCCAGACTAAACCCGCCTGAGTGGTGCCGTAGAACTGGTCCGTCAGCAGGGGAAATAGCAGGGGATAGGCCAGGATGTTCCAGTAGTAGAGGGCAACCGACACCAGGGAGAGCGCCATAAAGCCACCGGTGGAGAGGCCAAATAGCCACCAGGCTAGCTGGGGGTAAACCGAGGTGCGGCGCAATGGGGATAGATTGGCGGCAGGTGACAGGGCCTGGCGAGCGATCGCCCAGGCCTGGATAGGGCCTAGAATCAGGGCACAGAGGCCCAGAAACACCAGGGGTTGTAGCCAGTGTAGGGAGTCGCTGGCGGTGGGGCTGGTGCGATCGCCGTAGAACCGCCAGGAAAAAAACTCGTGCTGCCAGTTCCATACCCCGATCGGGGATAGGACTATGACCACCAGTCCCAGGGCCAGGTAGAGACGAGGATCCAGGTAGAGGCGACGCAGCGATCGCTGACTGAGCAGGCTAGCGGCAAAACTCAACCCCAGCAGCAGAGCGGTGTACTTACACAGACCTGCCAGCCCCAAAAATAGGGCCGCCGCCATCAAATATATCGTCGCCCCAGACTGGTCCTTAGCGTAGGCATCGGCAAAACGGACAAAATAAAAACTACTAAGCAAGGCAAAGGCAATCAACCAGTGATCGTGCCAGGCCAGAGCCAGAAATAGGAAAAACAGGGGAGAGGAAGCCACCAATAACAGCGCCAGCCAGAAGCGATCCCTGGCCTGGGGGCCATAGAGGTAGGTGGTGATGCGGTGGAGGGTAACCACCACCAGGGTGGTGCTGAGCAGGTTGGAGAGACGGAGAACAAACCGCGATCGCCCCAGTAGAGTGGTAAGCAGGCCCTGCCCCCAGGCCTGGAAGCCTGGATGATCGTAGTAGGACCAGTCCCAATGTTGACCCCACAGCCAATAATAGGCCTCATCCGGGTTAGGAAAGGTCAGCCCCCAAAAGATCAGGCGTAAAACCAGAAACCCCAACAAGGGCCAGCGGCCCCAGCGCCACACCGGTGATTGCCAGAGCCCCCCCTGCTGGTCAGGGGTATGCCTAGTCATCGATCTCCCCGTCGGTTAAGGCACCCGGGTTAGCCAGGCCCTCCAATTCTGGGGAGAGCCCCTGGCCAGAGGGGGGGAAGGGAAAACAAACCGTTGGCAGTCCCGCCCCCCGCAGCCCCTGCTTGATGTGATCGGGACTGGTGGGAAACACCACGAATAAAGGATAGGCGCGATCGCAGCCATCGTTCACCAGATGCTGGTGGGGTTCGGGCAAGGCCCAGCTATAGCCGCCATCCAGGTAAACCTCCGTTTGCCGCCAACGGCGAAGGATTTGAGAAAAGTCTTCCTGGGGACGATGGATGAAAACCAAAATCTCTACCCCTGTCTTGATTTCCCACTCTGGGTCACACAAAATCAGGGCAAGGTCGCAGGGCAGGGTGACCAGAGGTCCGGCCCCTTCGTCGGGGGGCTGGCGCACCCGAGCATTGGGCAGGGGCAGGGGCACAATGCTGTCCTGGGGACGACGCATACTGGGGACAAACTCCAGGTAAGGCCGGTGCTGCCCGAGTAGGGCCAGGGCTCCCTGGTACTCGGTGCAAAGGGCCAGCAGGGTTTCGTAGGGGTGGGGTTCTATGGCCATGGGAAAGGGGCTACCGAGGAGGGGGCCATACTGGCCTCAACAACACTTAACCTTTTCTTAGGGTAGATAGGGCTCTGGGGCTACACAATATAAGACCGACCTATGTGATGCCAGTATTATTATCTTACTCAACCGAACCTGAGCATAACCCCATGACAGATTACTCCCCTGAAACCCTGCAAGCCATTGTTAAAGCTCCCATGAGTACGGGGCTCGCCGTGGCCATGGTGGATATGGGCATTGTTTCCACCGCCATTGAGGCAGCGGCTATGGCTAAGGAGATCGCCGGCGCGGCGGAAAAGTACCCCACTAACGCCATTATTCAAGCGGCCTTTGCTCCAGAGGTGCTGAAAAGTGGTCAGATTAACCTGGAAAAGCCCGACATTAAACCAGCGGAGGTGGAGTCAGGTGCCGTGGTGGATCGAGCCATCGCCGACATCGAAGCAGCGCTTCAAGCTCTGGGCACCACTGCTGCCGCTGCAGACCTCAGTGCCTACAAGCAGTTTATCTACGACTGCGGTAAGGCAGTTGCTGAGGCGGCCGGCAGTGGCCTATTTGGGTCTGGCAATAAGGTGAGTGAGAAGGAGGCAGCAGCCCTTGATCGCATCAAACTAGCACTAAACCTTTAGGGCCTCGCCATCCCCGCCTAGGGCTAGGGTACATGCCTATGCAGGTGTAAGCAGTTACCATGGCCTGGATGGGGCTGGTAGGTGACTTGATCCGCTACCTGGTAGATAATTTTCAGACCTCGGCCTCCAGCCAATTCTTGACTGTCGTTGCTGAGGCTACTTTCCAATGCTGCTGACAGATCAAACCCAGGGCCTTGATCCCAGATTTGGATATCAATGCTTTGTTCGGAGATTTCCACCTGGATTTGAATCGGGGTCTGGACCGGCAGCTCCCGATGGGCATGGCGGACCGCATTGGTAAACCCTTCAACCATTGCTAGTTGGCAT
This sequence comes from Leptolyngbya sp., assembly GCA_040381765.1. Classification (GTDB taxonomy): domain Bacteria; phylum Cyanobacteriota; class Cyanobacteriia; order Phormidesmidales; family Phormidesmidaceae; genus Nodosilinea. The sequence goes on along the minus strand of JBEIGU010000002.1, from coordinate 39,248 downwards.
TGCAGCAGTAGGGGATGGGGAACGGGAGCGGTGGCAAATTGATCGAACCAGGCTAGGATTTCCCTCAGGGCCGCTGGATCGGTTCGGGTAGTAATCTGGCTGACTTGATGGTAAATCAAGGGGGAGTGATCTTTAGTGGCAACCAGGTTGGCTTCTACTAATCATAGATGAACTGGTTAATAACCGACTAAATCTTTAATCTAGTCCAAGCTAAACCTAGTTCGATTTGAAACCCGGAATTTTCCACCCTGTGGGAAGCGAGCTACACCCTCTGGGCGAGGGGCCAGGGGTACCGGGCGAAACTACGGTTCTCAACATGGACTTAGTTTGGTTGGCAAGTTACCATAGCAACATGAAGCCCTATCAAAAGATCCCTATTCAGGATTGTGGTGAACCTCTGGTGACCATCCCCAGGTCTGGAGTCCTGGGGGAGGCTAGCTATTTCAGGGTGGTGCATCCCCATCCCTACCAGGTGTTAGGAGCCCCCTATGGTAACCAGTCCCCCTACAGAGTACGATCAGGGGTGCTAGCGGCCCTGACCCAGGCCCAGGAACTTTTACAACAGCACCATCCCCACTGGGGTCTGCAAATTTTTGATGCCTACCGTCCCCTGGCGGTGCAGAAATTTATGGTGGAGTATACCTTTCAGCAGCTATTACGGGAGCGTCAGCTAGGGGCCCAAGAGCTTTCTGCCGAGCAACACAGGGAAATTATGGACCTGGTGGAGCAATTTTGGGCCCTTCCCAGCGATCGCCCTGAAACCCCACCCCCCCACAGCACCGGCGCTGCCATCGATCTGACCCTGGTGGATGGCAGCGGCACCCCTGTGCCCATGGGGTCCGCCATTGACGAAATTTCCCCCCGATCCTTCCCCGACCACTTTAGCCATAGCGACCATCCCCAGGCGCAGCAGTTCCACGCTCATCGGCAGCTCCTCAATCACGTCATGACAGCGGTGGGGTTCCGTCGCCATCCCCAGGAATGGTGGCACTTTTCCCTGGGGGATCAGCTCTGGGCCTGGCTGATCAACCAGGAAACGGGTACAGGGGCGTCACAGGCCCACTATGGACGAGTTGACTAGGGTCTAGCGGGGCCCCTGTTGCCCTTGCCGGTCAGACCAGGGGGCAAACCAGGGCAAGAGGGCCAGACCCGGTAGGGCGGCCACCAGGGTAAGCAAAAAGAAGAGGGGCCAGCCCTGCTGGGTGGCCCCAGCCCAGTAGGGCTGCTGGTAAAGCTGGGGATAGTTGGGTAGGTGGCGCTGAATGGCGGCGGCGATTTCGCCACTACTAGGGCCAGCGATCAGGTCCCGGCCCACTGCCATCAGGCTGGAGAGCAGGGCAAATTGGGTGGCGGAAAAGCGAGGATTGCATAAACTCATCAGGAAGCCAATGAACCCTGCCGTGCCCAGGCCGGCACAGAAGTTTTCGACGTTAATGGCAAGTATCATGACCGCATAGCTTTTACCAACGATGGCCAGAACCCAGTAGCCAGCGTTACTCAGGGCTTGCAGACCCCCAAACACCCATAGGGAGCGGTTAATGCCTAACTGGCTGAGCAGGGCACCCCCCACCAGGGTCCCCACAATTGTCGCCACCAACCCCAACCCCTGGCGAATAGTACCAATATCCGTATCAGTAAACCCCAACCCCTGATCCCCTAGAAAGGGAACGGCCATCTTTGCCGTCAGGTTATCTCCCAGCTTATAGAGCAAAATAAAGGCTAGCACCGCCAGCCCTTGACCAATCCCCAGGCGGTGGAAAAATTCCCCAAAGGGAGACAGCACCGCCTGCCGCAGGGAGGCCGGCGGGGCCACGGCCGCCTCAGGATCGGGGGCCCAAAGGGAGGCCAGGATGCCTAGCCCCATTAGCCCCGCCATCAGCCCGTAAACCCAGGGCCAGGTAATTTGATCCGCCAGGATAAAGGCCAGGGCACCGGTCACCAGTAGGGCAACCCGATAGCCCAGGACGTAGATAGCGGCCCCCGCCCCCACCTCCCGGTTGCCCAGCACATCGGTACGGTAGGCATCAATGGCAATGTCCTGGGTGGCACTGAGGAAGGTAATGACCAAGGCGGTGAAGGCCAACAGTTGTAAGGGACTGGATGCCTCTCCTGGGGTAGAAAACGGAAGCATCTGTGAGGCTAGGCCGGCGATCGCCGCCATCAGGCCAACCTGGGCAACCACCATCCATCCCCGTCGTCGCCCCAATCCGGGAGGAACAAACCGATCCAGAAAGGGGGACCAGAGAAATTTGAAGGAATAGGGTAGGCTAATTAAGCTAAACCAACCAATGGTTTGCAGGTCTAGTTGTACCTTGGTCATCCATCCCCGGAAGGCATCGTCCATCAGGGCAAAGGGTAGGCCCGCACTAAAGCCCAGGATTAGAATGGCAGCCATCTTGCGGCTTTGGAAGACCTTGACTAAAGCAAAAATTTGGTTCACAACCTCTCCAGTACCATCAGCAATACCCCGATCTGCCCAGTCGATACCCCACCACTGCCCTCAATTAGCGGCCCGCTGGATCAATCCATACCACTGGGCGTTCTCTGGTGTTCTGATAACCACTCTGTTCCTGAATCAGGTGTTGAGATTGGGTGGGGTCAAAGTAGCGGTTAAGGTCTGTCTTCAACTTTAAATGGGAGGTTTCTGCCTTATCTATGGCAACTCGCATGGAGGCCAGGGATTGGGCCTGGTTGTAAATATAGGGGAGCAGATGACCGAGGCTAGCTCCACCGAGAAGTAGAAGTAACCCATTCAACCCCAGTCGGACACCGGCTTCCACCAGGGGAACAAGCCTCGCCCGCCTTCGACCTCCCCTCTGACGGTGGGGTAGCGGGATAGATAGCTGACTTTTCTGTACCCTTGATCGATTAGGGGTCAGGGGCTGAGCGATCGCTTGACGCGCGGGGGGCATGGGGTAAGTTTTTCTAAGGGTTAGAGTGGCAAGTTGGTAAGGAAAAGACTACATTAGTAGCCTGACCGATGACGACCTATCCAAGAACGGACTTTATTATGGCTCAAAACCAAAATATGACCACAGGCGTTTTCGACTGAAGATCCCTACAGTGAAATATCAGGGCTTCCCGTCAGGAGGTTTCCTGTTAAAGAATGTGAGGATCTTACTTGTAACCCTCCGATAAAAGGAAAGTCATTAGGTATTAAAAATTAGGCTGCCCTGGTTAGATTTTCTACGGTTAGCTTCGAATTCTACTTCAGTCGCCCTGACATAGGTGCCCCCTTCCCGTATTTTCCGAGATAGTTAGCTTTTCAAGCAGGGCATAATAGTTTCAAGCTCAGGGATGTTCCCCATTCTACCTCTATCTATCAATACTCCTCTCCTCTGCCTATACTGATTCCATGGCTCGACGTTTTTTTATCGGTGATATCCACGGCCACTACGATGGCCTTAGACGCCTGTGGGATTTAATGGCCCCCGGAGCTGATGATAAAGTCTATGCGGTGGGCGATCTGATCGATCGGGGGCCCCAGAGCGCTCAAGTGGTCGATTTTATCCGTCGCTATACCCACGGCTGTGTACGGGGTAACCACGAGCAACTTATCCTGGATGCCTTTGCGGACGGCCAACTTAATCTTCCTACTCTGCAGGGCTGGATCTACAGTGGCGGTCAGGCCACCCTGGGTAGCTATGTTGAGTGTCCTAATGTCTTAGATGATCACCTAGCCTGGATCGGTCAATTACCTCTCTATATTGACCTGGGGGATATATGGCTGGTGCATGCAGGGGTTAATCCAGTTCTACCCCTGGCCGCGCAAAGTAGCTATGAACTATGTTGGATTCGAGAAACCTTCCACAGTAGTGTCACACCGTTTTTCGCTGACAAACTGATTATTACTGGTCATACCATTACCTTTACATTTCCCAGGGTGTCACCAGGCCAGGTGGTGGCGGGCTGTGGTTGGTTAGATATTGACACGGGGGTTTACCATCCCCGCAGTGGCTGGCTAACTGCTATTGATTGGGATAACCAACTGGCTTACCAGGTCAATGTGTTTGAAAACCTATCCAGGGTTTGCCCTCTGGCGGAGGTGACGGTAAAACTGGATCCAAGGTTGGTAAGATGGCGTCCCCGCCCCTTAGCTGAAGTGGAACGGTTGGCTTAGTTTTTTTAAGAAGCTGGCCTGGCAATTGAACTGCAAATGTTCCAACAAAAGTTAACATGGAAATTAATAAAGCTTACCTTTCCCATACCTGACGCAGGAGCTACTTATGACTGGATTTATCCGTGGACTGTTCAGGGGCAAACCTAAAAACCCCGGTGAAGCCGATCGCCCCGTTCAACCCCAACCCCCGGTGATCGAAAGGGCCGGTGATGCTTTTTATCTCGATCCCGATGATGCTAAGACCTACGGCAACATAGACTACATGCGTTCCTCTAAAACCGTGCGGCGCACCTTTGCCAAAAAGCGGGGGGAAACGGAGGAGAAGGAAAGTATCAAGAAGGTTTCGGCCCTGGAGGCGGTGAAACTTGAGGATAAGGGGGTACCTCAACCCAAACCCGCTACCCCCCCAACCAGTTTTGAGCCCTCCCCCAGCCTTGATCGCCGCAAGGTGGACACTAACCTGGATATGTTCCGACAGATGGCTAAGAATATCAAAAAGTAAGTTCAGGCGAGCATAGCCGAGACAGGACGGACTGGGGGTCCGTCCTGTTTTTGTTGAGAAACTATGATGACTAACCTGGGAGACCGGTCATGCTACGGCTAGAACACATCAGCAAGATTTATCCCACCGGAGAGGTGCTTAAGGACGTTAACTGGGAGGTGAAACCCGGAGATCGCATTGGCCTGGTGGGGGTGAATGGAGCGGGAAAATCCACCCAGTTGAAAATTATCACGGGTCAGATAGAACCTACCGGTGGCACCGTGGTGCGGTCCTCCAGCCTAAAAATTGCCTACCTCTCCCAGGAATTTGAGGTGGATGTCAACCGGCGGGTACGGGATGAATTCTGGACGGTCTTTGCCGAGGCGAACCAGGTACAGACCCGGCTCCACGAAATTCCCCAGCAGATGGAGCGGGCTAACCCCGACCAGTTGGATCGGCTCATCCACGAGCTGGATCAACAGCAGCGACAGTTTGAGGCCCTCGGGGGCTATGGGCTGGAGTCCCGCATTGAGAAGATTTTGCCCGAGCTGGGATTTACTAGCAGCGATGGCGATCGTGACGTCAGTGAGTTTAGTGGCGGCTGGCAAATGCGTATGGGCCTGGGCAAGATTTTGCTCCAGGAACCTGACGTCCTACTGTTGGACGAACCCACCAACCACCTGGATCTAGACACCATTGAGTGGTTAGAAAATTACCTGAAAAGTCTCACCACCCCCATGGTGATTGTCTCCCATGACCGGGAGTTTTTAGACCGCCTCTGCACCCAAATTGTGGAAACGGAACGGGGTGTCTCCACCACCTACCTGGGTAACTACAGTACCTATCTGAGTCAAAAGCAGGAAAATTTGGCGGCCCAAGTCAGTAGCTTTGAACGGCAGCAAAAGGAATTGGCCAAGCAACAGGCCTTTGTGGACCGGTTCCGGGCCAGCGCCACCCGCAGTACCCAGGCCAAAAGCCGGGAAAAGCAACTGGATAAAATTGAGCGGATTGAGGCCCCGGACAGCGGCGTCCGCACCCTCCACTTTCGCTTCCCGCCAGCCCCCCGCAGTGGTCGGGAGGTGGTGACCATCACTGACCTGACCCACAGTTATGAGGACAAACTCCTGTTCCTGGGGGCTAATCTGCTGGTGGAACGGGGCGATCGCATTGCCTTTCTGGGCCACAACGGTGCCGGTAAATCCACCCTGCTGCGCCTGATTACTGGCCTGGAACCCCCCACCGATGGTCAGGTCCACCTGGGTCCCCATAATGTCATTCCCAGCTACTTCGAGCAAAATCAGGCGGAGGCCCTGGACCTGTCCAAAACCGTAGTAGAAACAGTCCACGACGAGGTCCCCGACTGGACTAACGAAGAGGTTCGCACCTTGCTAGGTCGATTTTTATTCAGTGGTGACATGGTTTTTAAAGAGGTGGGGGCCCTTAGTGGTGGTGAAAAGGCCCGTCTGGCCCTGGCTAAAATGCTGTTGCGTCCGGCCAACTTGATGATTTTAGACGAGCCCACCAATCACCTGGACATTCCCGCCAAGGAAATGTTGGAGGAGGCCCTGCAGCACTACGACGGTACCGTACTATTGGTCTCCCACGATCGCTACTTCATCTCCCAAGTCGCCACTAAAATTGTCGAAATCCGGGATGGCGAGTTGCATCTTTACCAGGGAGATTACCACTATTATCTCGATAAGGTGGCGGAGGAAGCGGATAGGGCCCGTCGCGACGCCCAGGCGGCGGATCAAAAGGCTAAGGCCAAACGGCAAAAGCAGAAGGCAAAAGCTACTCAGTAAAGTATAGCCTTGGCAAAACTATATTTTATACAGCAATTTTGGCCCAGACAAGGTGGCTGAAAACTTGACCAGTGATTCGTTCAGGCTACCAATTTAATGGATAATCCTTAAACTAGTTCCATCATAGCCTTGATCAGCAGCAGCTACCGATCATCCAATCACAGCGAGAATCATTCTCGTCGGAAGTTGAAGCTGTATCCCAAGGGTGAAAGCGAGTTTTATTGTCTGTACTTGATCGTTACGGTAGTCAAAAGTCGTTGGGATAAGCTGTCTCACAGCAAGGGAATAAATATGGAAAGCATCACTCTGGAAAAATGATTCGCTTGACCGAGACAGCTAGGACCTAACTTGTCCATCGCTACCAATCGACACCGTTCTAGGGTAAGCTTCCCTAATATAAAACTTCTGTTAAACCTTGAGCTTGCTGAATTTTTGTGAGCTAATTATTGAATTGAATTTTCTCTGCCTTCACCTGACCAGGTCTTTCTTACCTCAATTCTGGTATCCCTATGGTCATAAGGGGCCAGGTGGTATGATTGCTTCACGCTAGTCAAAATCCCAAGGATTCTTACCCATGAATCAACTGCCTGTACCGCCCATGGTGCTGATTATTTTGGATGGCTGGGGATATCGGGAGAGTAGGGACGGTAATGCTGTGGCCATGGCTAAAACGCCAGTCATGGATAGCCTGTGGGCCGCCTACCCCCACACCCTGATTCAGACCTCTGGTAAGGATGTGGGCTTGCCCGACGGGCAAATGGGCAACTCGGAGGTCGGTCACCTGAATATTGGCGCCGGCCGCATCGTCCCTCAGGAATTGGTCCGGATTTCCGATGCTGTTGAAGATGGCAGCCTGCAGGAAAATGACGCCCTGCTCAATGTCTGTCAGACGGTACGCTATCGGGGTGGTAAGCTGCACTTGGTGGGTCTCTGTTCTGACGGTGGGGTTCATGCCCACCTCAATCACCTCTTTGGCCTGCTGGATATGGCTAAGGCCCAGGATATAGACGATGTTTGCCTACACGTGATTACCGATGGCCGTGACACTAAGCCAATGGAGGGTAGGGCAGCGATCCAAAAGCTCCAAAATTATGTTGATCGCATTGGTCTGGGACGATTGGTTACCCTCAGTGGTCGTTACTACGCCATGGATCGGGATAACCGTTGGGATCGGGTGGAGAAAGCCTATCGGGTGATGACCGATCCGGGCCCAGGCACTGGCCAAACCGCACTGGCTACCCTGGAGGCCTCCTACGGCGCAGACATTACCGATGAATTTGTCGAACCGGTGCGGTTAGCACCCGGGGCGATCGCACCGGGTGATGGGGTGATTTTCTTTAACTTCCGGCCCGATCGGGCCCGGCAGTTGACCCAGGCCCTGGTTGATCCTGACTTTAAGGGGTTTGAACGGGAGTTGATTAACCCTCTATTTCTGGTCACCATGACCCAGTACGATCCTGACTTACCGGTGAAGGCGGCCTTTGAACCCCAAAACCTGAGTAACATTTTGGGGGAGGTGTTAGCCAGGCACGACCTCAGGCAGTTTCGGACAGCGGAAACCGAAAAATATGCCCACGTCACCTACTTTTTTAATGGCGGCCTGGAAGAGCCCTTTAAGGGGGAGGATCGGGAGTTGGTGCCCAGCCCCATGGTGGCTACCTACGATAGGGCTCCTGCTATGTCGGCGGAGGCGGTCACTAACACGGCCATGCGGGCGATCGCCCAGGGGATCTACTCCCTGATCGTGATCAACTACGCTAACCCCGACATGGTGGGCCATACCGGTAAAATGGAGGCCGCGGTAACTGCGATCGAGGCCGTTGATGTTAACCTGGGTCGCTTGCTAGAGGTGGTGAGCAAGGCCGGGGGCACCGCCATGATTATCGCTGACCATGGCAACGCCGAACTGATGTGGGACGATAACCTTAAACCCTGGACCGCCCACACCACTAACCCGGTTCCCTTCATTTTGCTGGAGGGTGAGCGACTTAAGGTGCCCGGGCACGGCGGTGAGGTTAAGCTCCGAGAGGATGGGCGCCTCTCCGATGTGGCTCCTACAATTTTGCAAATTCTCAATTTGCCCCAACCCCAGGAAATGACCGGTCGTTCCATGTTTTTACCCGCCGATGTCGATATCCGCAGTAATCGAACCCCGGTCAGGCTTGTCCGCTAACCTCTTTGAACAGGTATGATAGCAGTAGTTTTTTAGGTAGTGGCTCCATGCTTGTAAAAACCGTTGTTGAGGTGCTGTGGTTGGTTTCGGCGGTCGGTCTAACCGCGCTAGTTTTGCTGCACAGCCCTAAGGGAGATGGCTTAGGCGGTCTCGGCGGACAGGCCCAGCTGTTTACCAGTACGAAGAGTGCGGAAACTACCCTAAATCGGGTCACCTGGATTTTAACCGCCCTATTTATGGGACTAACCGTCATCCTCAGTGGTGGCTGGCTAGACGCTCCTAGTCTCTAACCATGACCCTGGCCTGATCACAGGGGTTATCTATTCTCCTTCTTCCGACGGCGGCACCTCACTATCCAGTAGGCTGATCTTAGATTGTTTTAACTCCTGCCAAAGACGCTTGATTTCTTCGTAGGCTTCGCTAGGGGCAATTTTGCCGCCGGTCTCCAAATTACAGACAAAGGAAATTCGTTGGGCGAACTCCTGAAGGTTAGCATTGAACGCCAGTCGCTGAGGGCTGAATTCACCCCAGTACTTGCTACGGGGGAATAGGAAATCGTCTTTTTTGGGGGGGTCGGAGGAGGGATTATCAGGCATGGACAGCTAATTTAACAGGATTTAGAAAGATTAATTACTCCACAGCATAAACTAGATTCCCCAAGACGGTAAATCCACCACGGCAGGGATGTTGAAAAATAACGGCAGGAGATAGTCCCCATGGTTAGATTGCCATACCTCCCTGGGTATGCTGCCAGGTTGATTACCACCGCCCTGGCCGGCCTACTAGTAGGCCCAGGCGGGACTGCCGCCGTCGCCGCGGACCGCCTGGTATTGTGCTGGGGTCCCCTATCCCAAGCCATCCGACTTGAGGATTTAGAAAGGGGAGCAGCCGGACACCTGTCTCGCCAGCCCCATCGCTTCAGTCCCTGGTTGTGGCCTCAGGGTCAGCATATTTTAACCAGACCCTTTACCCTTGACCCCCGGGTGAGTAAATGGGGCATGGATGCTCTGACCCGAACGGAGACGGGCCAGCAAATCAGATCTTTGCTGCAAATCCTCTTTCCTAATCTGGTGATGGAGGATGGTATTGAGGTAGTTAGGCGGGCAGCAGAGTTAGGGACACCCCTGACCGCCCTTAACCTGCTGCGACAGTTACCCCAGGAGACCATGGAAATCAATGGCCTGGCCCTGCTGAGAATGGCCATGCATCTCTATCTGGCCCGGTGGGAACGGAGCATGGCGGGTTGGGTGATGGGGAGGCAAGCGGTGGTGACCACTGGCCAGGGCTCTCCCCTGGCGGAGCCAGCTGCCCCCTTTGGGGCAGGAACATCAAAGGTAGATCGCTGGCAGCTGGTGTTACACGACCCGAGTCGCGATCGCAGTATTCCCCTGGATATCTACTGGAGTCAGGATAGCCATGGCCCTCTGGTGGTGATCTCCCACGGCTTTGGCGCCAATCGTCGGTTCTTTGCTTACCTGGCTCACCACCTGGCCTCCCATGGCCTAACGGTGGTGGCGATAGAACACCCGGGCAGCAATGGGAACGCCCTATTGAATCAGCTCGAACCCCCAGGGGGCGAGCCCAAATCCATCATGCTGCCGGATCAGGAGTTTCTTGACCGGCCCCAGGATGTCAGCTACGTCCTGGACCGATTGGAGGTTGTTAACCGCTACTCCTACAGCCTGCGACACCGCCTTAATACCCAGCAGGTTACCCTGGTGGGGCATTCCCTGGGGGGGTACACTGGCTTGGCCCTGGCCGGCGCTCCCCTGGATCTAGGCTGGCTCGAGCAGCGGTGTCGCCATGGCGATCCTCTGGCCTTGACCCCGACAGACTGGCTCCAGTGCACCGCCCTCGACTTGCCCACCCGGTATGCTAACCTCCAGGACCGGCGCGTTACCCAGTTGATTCTCCTCAACCCCCTCACCGGCTTATTGTTTGGCCAGGCGGGGCTGAGCCAGGTGCGGGTGCCCACCCTGATGCTGGCCAGTAGCCAGGACGCCATCACCCCGATGCTGAGTCAACAGCTAGCTGCCTTTGCCCAACTGTCTGGCGAAAAGTATCTGCTGAGTGCGATCGGAGCCTCCCACTTGAGTGCTGGGGACCCCCGCAGTCTGAATCCCCAGCTACGCCAATTGCCGTTAATGCCCGCCCTCCCGGATGCCACCACAGCGAGTTTGCGTCGCTATCTGCAGGGGGTGAGTTTAAGTTTTATCCTCCAGCAAACCGAAGCGGCCTCGGTCTACGCCAAATTTCTTGGCCCTGGTTATGTCGATCGCTTCTCCACCGACCAGATTCAACTGCGATGGAGCCGCGACCTCCCCCAGGGGTTAGTGGTCTGGTCCCACCGTAAACAGCGCCAATCCCACCAACCTGGGCCCCTGATCAATGACGGTATAGCCCTGGTGCAATTGACAGCGATCGCCCTGGAGAGTCAAGTGCAGGCCCTACCCCAGATCCTCCGCCAACAATGGGCTGGGTCCTGGTCAACGCTCACCAGTATGGTAGATCCAGGGCTCCTGTGGTCCCACCGCCAGGGATCACCCCCCTAACTCCAAGGTAAAACCGTCGGGTAGAACCGTGCCACCTAAATGGGTTTGGCGCAGGTTGGTGTAGTCCAGTTTGGCGTTCAAGAGGGTGGCATTGGTCAGGTCAGCCCCGGTTAAATTAGACCAACTCAGCTTGGTGCGATACAGCATCGCCCCTCGCAGGTTAGCCCCCTGGAGAGAACTCCAACTCAGGTTAGTGCCCCGTAGATTGGCCCCCTCCAGGTTGACATTGAGCAGGTTCGTAGCCGTCATCTGAGCTCGACTCAGGTCACTGTTGGCCAGATTCGCCCCCTCTAGACTGGCGCCACTGAGCAGTGCCCCCACTAAGCTACTACCCGCCAGGTCTGCCCCATGCATCAGGGCACCGGTCAGGTTAGCCCGATCTAGGTTGGCCTCGGACAACACCGCCCCCAGTAACTTCACACGGCTTAAACTTGCCTCTGTCATCTGGGCCTGGCTGAGGTTAACCTGGTCACAGATGGCTTCGTTAAGATTTGCTCCAGTTAAAATCGCTTGGGTTAGGTTGCTACGTAGAAGGTTGACGGCCCGCATACCAGACTCGGCCAGGTTAACCTGGCGCAAATCACTGTCCCTGAGGTGAGCGCCGATCAGGTTAGCTAATTCCAGGTTGGCCCCCTGGAAATTCACCCGAACTAGCCGGGCTTCCCGCAGGTTAGCCCCCACCAGGGTGGCGCCGGCTAAGTTGCTATCCTCTAGGGTGGAATGACGGAGGTCAACGCCCCTCAAGTCTTTGCCCTCTAAATCCAGGCGGCGCAGGTGGAGATGACGAAAATCCCGCTCCCCTCGAGCATAGCGTTCCAACAGGGAGGCTGCATTCAGGTGCGGGGTAGGGACGGTTACCGGGGGGTCGGGGGAATGGGTCAAGGGAAGGGATAAAAGGGAACTTCGGTGATAAGGAAGTGATGCCAGGCACAATGCCTACCCAGGTGATGGCTTTTAACAATCAACACTGCTCTCAGAATTTTAGCGAAGTCTAAACCCTGGCCCAGACTCTATTAAGAATATTACTAAAATTCTATTACTAAGATTCTCCTAGTTTTTCTAGAAAACCCGAGTTTGTACGGTACAAAAGCTCTAAAGGATCATAAAGAACTGCTGTTAGAGGGTTAGCTATGCCTGAAAACCGGAAAAGCCAGGTGATTACTCAAGGGGTGCAACGATCCCCAAATCGTGCCATGCTGCGGGCGGTCGGCTTTGCCGACGAGGATTTTACTAAGCCGATTGTGGGGATAGCCAATGGCTTTAGTACCATTACCCCCTGCAATATGGGCCTAGACGATCTGGCCCGCCGGGCGGAGGCTGGGGTTCGGGCATCGGGAGCTATGCCCCAGCTATTTGGCACCATCACCATCAGTGATGGCATCTCCATGGGCACCGAGGGCATGAAGTATTCCCTGGTGTCGCGGGAGGTGATCGCGGACTCGATTGAGACGGTTTGCAATGGGCAGAGTATGGATGGAGTGCTGGCCATCGGCGGTTGTGATAAAAACATGCCCGGTGCCATGATTGCCATGGCTCGCCTGAATTTGCCCGCCATTTTTGTTTACGGGGGCACCATCAAGCCAGGGCACTACGATGGCGAGGACCTAACGGTGGTGAGCGCCTTTGAGGCGGTAGGCCAGTTCAGTGCGGGAAAAATTACTGAGGAGCGCTTGCTGGCGGTAGAACGCCATGCCTGTCCAGGGGCCGGGTCCTGTGGGGGCATGTACACCGCCAACACCATGTCCTCTGCCTTTGAAGCCATGGGCATGAGTTTAATGTATTCCTCCACCATGGCTGCAGAAGATGGGGAAAAGGCCGAAAGTGCGCAGAGGTCGGCTGAGGTGCTGGTACAGGCCATTCGCCAACAGATTTTGCCTAGTCAAATTCTCACCCGTCAAGCCTTTGAAAACGCTATCACGGTGATTATGGCGGTGGGAGGATCGACTAATTCGGTGCTGCACCTGCTGGCGATCGCCGATGCCATCGGTGTTACTCTGACCATCGATGATTTTGAGATGATCCGCCGGCGGGTGCCGGTGCTGTGCGACCTCAAGCCCTCCGGCCGCTACGTCGCCACCGACTTCCACCGGGCTGGGGGCCTGCCCCAGGTGATGAAAATGCTACTCCACCACGGTCTACTCCACGGTGAGGCCCTAACGGTGACGGGGCAAACCATTGCCGAGCTACTGGCGGAGGTGCCCATAGAGCCCCGGCCTGATCAACAGGTGATTCGGCCCTTTGACCAGCCCCTTTACCCCCTGGGGCACCTGGGCATCCTCAAGGGAAACCTGGCCACGGAGGGGGCAGTGGCCAAACTAACCGGGGTTAAGCACCGGCAGATCACCGGGCCAGCCCGAGTGTTTGAATCGGAAGAGGAGTGCCTGAAGGCGATCCTGGCCAAGGCCATTCACCCTGGGGACATCATTGTGATTCGCTACGAGGGCCCTCGCGGCGGGCCAGGTATGCGGGAAATGCTCGCCCCCACCTCCGCCATCATTGGGGCAGGGTTGGGGGACTCGGTGGGTCTAATTACTGACGGTCGCTTCTCTGGGGGCACCTACGGTATGGTAGTGGGCCACGTTGCCCCGGAGGCGGCGGTGGGGGGCACCATTGCGCTGGTGCAGGAGGGTGACCCGGTCACCATTGACGCCGATCTCAACCTGCTACAACTGAATGTGCCCGAGGCAGAACTAGCCCAACGGCGAGCTGCCTGGGTTGCCCCTCCGCCCCGCTATCGCCGGGGGGTGCTAGGTAAGTATGCCAGGTTGGTCTCCTCCAGCAGCCTGGGGGCGGTCACCGATCTAGATCGGTAACGGCCCATGGTGCGGCGGTTGAGAACCCTGGCTAATTCCCTAGGGCGGCGCCAGCGACTGGTCTGGCTCGGGCTCCTGTTAATGGTGTGGTTGCTCTGTAGTGGTCAGGCCCAGGCGACAGGCCTAGCAGACCGCCTGGCTGCTTTTTCCCAGTGGCCTGACCCGTCATCGCTGCCCCCCGCCCGGGGAGACCTGATCTATCCCGACTGGCTAGAGGGTAATTGGCAACTCAGCAGCACCCTGCTAGGTATGGAGGCCCCCCTAGCCCCAACGGTAATCAGCCCAGGCTTTGAGGGTAATCGAGTTTGGCTGGACCAGCCGGTTTCCTGCAGGGTGCGCTTTATTGCCGTGCCTCGCCCCTGGTCGGGCCTGGTTCAAGCTAAGCGCCTGGGGTTTCCCCGGCAACAACAGGTGGTGGCGGACCGGGCCTTCAATGGTCTCAACCTGGCCCGGGCCTACCTGGGGGAGGAACAGGTCAAGGGGGTAGAACTGGACCCTCAGAACCCCAATCGACAGGTGACCCGCTTAGCTGATGGCCGCCGGCTGCAGTCAACCGTGACCGGTCGGAGGGTAGAGTCTGCAGGGGGAGATCGCTTCCTCGCCACCGAACGGGTTCAACAGGTTTTTTGGGGAGGATCGGTTCCGGGGTTCAATCAGGTGGACATTACCACCGCCTATCAGCGAGTTACCCCTGGGGTGGTGGCAGACCAGGTGACGGCGGTTTACCTGTCCCCCCAGGATCCAGATTTTTTCAAAGCAGGAAATCAACCGGTGGCCCTCTATCGCTACCGCTTGGAGCTAATCCCTGAGGTGAGGTGAGGTGAGGAGGGAAAGTCCTCGAGTCCTCCCTAAACAGGGCTTGAACATTGATGCAATAGGGACAGACTGGGGCAACCTAGGATATGGCGGACGCCATTGATCTCAAGACCCCAAGTCAGACTCGGGGTTTCAGCCTATGGTAAACAAGGTCCTAGCCCTGTCTTAACCGGGCTAGCCGCTGCGTCATCGGGTAACCGACCCTGCCTCCGGCAGACTTTTCAAGGAAACTTTAAACTTTCCTGGGGAGAGTTTCCGGAAATTACAGCAAAACTCCGTAATAGTATTGCAGGATTTATCTGGTGGCCATGGGTGCCAAACTACCAACCTAAATGCGGTGACGGTTCACTGTTCTCCTGTAAAAAACTAAATTATTGATAACTATGAGTGTTAATTTACTATCCGTTGGTCTGGCTAGTCTCGGTCTGGCATCTATCGCCCTACCTGCCCTGGCTCGGCCAGAAATTGCCAGCGGCGATCAATTGTTAAATACCAACGTCCTGGGCTGTTTGGCTCGGGCTGATCAGTTTATTGCCGGCTTGGGTATTACGTCAGAGCAGGGCAGTATTGATCGCACTGGTTACTTTGAAGACGGTAGCTTTCGTATTCTCTGCTACGAAGCGGGGGAAGAGAGTCTGGCGGTGGTGTTTGCCTCCCATCAGCAATCCCTGGAGGTGGCTTCAAACTTTATTCGTATGGCCCTGGGGGAGTTACAGCAAGAACAATCTGTGTCCCAGCAGTCCGATCCCCAACCCCGCCAGTAGAGGCAGCTATTTCTGTGGCCTAGCGAACCTTTAGATACTATCAACCCCAGCCTAACCTCCCTGCCCCAAGCCCTAGGTTATAACCTGAATCTGGAACCTGGGGCATAAAAATCTTAGCCTCCGCAGGGCTATTATAGTTCAATTGAACTATAATAGCCCTGCAAAGCTAGGAAAACACCATGGCAAGGGAGCAGCAGGGGGATTGGCAAGATGGCTATAGGGTTATTCTCCAGGGGGTTGTTACCTTCTATGTACTGGCTTTAGGGGTGGGGATTGCTTGGCTAATGACCTCAGATTTCAAGATCTCCAGGGCCCATGCCCAGCCCCCTCGTCAGCCCTTGACTAGAGGTGCTGCTCAGTCGATCTGGCGGGGGGCCTCCTTCCCGGTGGAAAACTTCACGGGCTACACCTCCCCCTTTGGTTATCGTCAACACCCCCACGGGGGCCGGCGCTTTCACTATGGTCTAGATTTTGCGGCTCCCCTGGGCAGCTATGTGCGCAATTGGTGGGAAGGCAGGGTGCTGCGGGTGGCTAGCGATCGCCAGTGCGGTGTTCACCTTATCCTCCAGTCAGGGCCCTGGCACCACGTTTACTGTCATCTAGAGGGGCAGGTGGTGTTGGAAAAGACGGGTGCCTGGGTGCTGGTAGATTGGCCAGGGGGCATAGAAATTCGTCAGGGACAATTTCTGCGATCCGGGCAGCGGATCGGCCGCATTGGCATGACCGGAGCCACCACCGGCCCTCACTTGCATTGGGGCCTAAAATACCAGGGAGCCTGGGTTGATCCAGCCCTGGTGATCCGCGCTATGGCCACCAGTCAGGGAATTCCCTAGGTTAGGCGCAGCCAGCGCAGGCGCAGGGCGTTACCAACTACCGAGACGGAACTCAGGGCCATGGCTGCCCCCGCCACCATGGGGTTGAGCCAGATACCCCAGATCGGATATAACAAGCCAGCGGCGATGGGAATTCCTAAAACATTGTAAATAAAGGCGAAAAATAGGTTCTGACGAATGGTGGCCAGGGTGGCCCGACTGAGGGTGATCGCCGCCCCAATTCCCCGCAGGTCACCAGACACCAGGGTAATATCACTGGCCGCCATGGCGATGTCGGTGCCAGTCCCCAGGGCAATTCCCACATCGGCCTGGGCCAGGGCCGGGGCATCGTTAATGCCATCCCCCACCATCGCCACCACCCGTCCCTGGGCTTGTAGGGATTGAATGGCGGCGGCCTTGCGATCAGGGGTAACCCCTGCTAGAACTCGCTGAATCCCCAACTGATCAGCGATAGCGTGAGCGGTTTGGGGGTTGTCACCGGTCAGCATAATCAGCTCCAAGCCCAGCCGCCGGAGCTGCTCAACCGCCTCCAGCGAGGAAGCCTTGAGGGCATCGGCAATGGCGAAAACCCCCACCAGTTCCCCTGCCACCGCCATCCAAACCATAGTTCTGGCCCCTGGCACCCCCGGAGCAATAGCTCCTGCTTCCCAGCCCGCTGCCCTAGTCGCCAGGGGAGTCAGGTCTACCCCCTGGTCTGTCAGCCACTGGGCCGTGCCCAGTTTCACCCACTGGCCCTGAATCTGCCCCTCCACCCCGGCTCCTGGCACGGCCTGAAAATTTTCTACTCTAGGGCTTTTGGCTATCTGGGCCCCCTGTTCCTGGGCGTAGGCTGAGATCGCCTGGCCCAGGGGATGTTCGGAATATTGTTCCACCTCAGCCGCCAGGGCCAATAGGGCCAACTCCTGCGCCTGGCCTGCCAGACACCGATAGTCGATCACCGTGGGCTGTCCCCGGGTGAGGGTTCCGGTTTTATCCAGCACCAGAGTTTGTACCCGTTGGGCTTGCTCTAGGCTACTAGCATCCTTAATCAAAATGCCTCGCTCCGCCCCCTTACCCGTACCCACCATGATAGCGGTGGGGGTAGCCAGGCCCAGGGCGCAGGGACAGGCGATGATCAGCACGCTAATGGTGGTAAACAGGGCCAGGCTGAGGCTACCCGTAAGGCTCCACCAGAGGATAAAGGTTAGCAGGGCCACCGCTATCACCATCGGCACAAACCAGGCGGTGACCCGATCCGCTAGGTTTTGAATCGGCGCCTTTGACGACTGGGCGCGCTGCACCAGCTGAACAATTTGGGCCAGGACGGTATCTCCACCGACCCGATCCGCCCGGCAGGTCAGCTGACCAGTTTTATTCAAGGTGGCCCCAATCACCAGATCGCCGGGGTGCTTGGGCACCGGGAGGGACTCACCACTAATCATCGATTCATCCACCGTTGATCCTCCGGTCAGCACCACCCCATCTACGGGAATTTTCTCGCCGGGCCGCACCAGCAGAATATCCCCCACCTGGACCTGTTCCAGGGGAAGGTCAATGGTTTCATCCTGCCGGATCACCCGGGCGGTTTTCACCTGCAGGTCGAGTAACTGCCGCAGGGCGGAGGCGGTTTGCCCACGGGCCTGACTTTCCAGGTAACGGCCCAGTAGCACTAGGGTAATCACCACCGCCGCCACCTCGTAGTAGAGTTGGGGAGTGATGCCCTGCTCCTGCAGCTGGTTAGGAAATACCGTTGCCCCCAGGGAATAGAGAAAGGCACTACCGGTGCCCAGGGCGACCAGAGTATTCATGTCGACTCGACGATGCCTCAGGTTTTGCCAGGCTCCGACAAAAAAGCCCTGGCCACACCAGGTCAGCACCGGTAGGGTCAAACCCAACTGCACCCAGCTATAGTGCAGGATTGAGGGTATCCAGGGTAGATGGTGGCCGATCATCATGGGGGTGTGGCCCAATACCAGCAGACCACTACACCCCAACGCCAGCATCAGTCGTTCTCCCAACTGTCGCTGTTGGCGCTGATGCTGGCGATCCTCTGCAGCCAGTTGATCGACCAGGGGTAGATCGGCATTTAGCGGATTGGCACCATAACCAGCGGACTGCACCGCCGCCACCAGGGCCTCGGGCCCAGTCAAGGCCGGGTCGTAGTGAACCGTGGCTCGATCTGTAGCAAAGTTCACCTGGCAGTCCCAGACACCCACTACCGATCGCAGCGATCGCTCCACTGTAGCGACGCAGGACGCACAACTCATCCCACTTAGCAGGAGATTCTGACTAGCCATGGGCAGGTACTGAACACTGGAGTTTATCGTTTTAGCCAGAACGCCTTGGCCATAACCAGTTAGTGCAAGCTATGGCGGAGAACCTCTTGGCTCGCCCTAGCCCCAATTGCCAGGAGCTAGAACTTTAGTTTAATTCCTCCAGTTTACTGGAGAGTCAACGGGCCTGGGGCTGGCGAAACCGGTAGATATCCCCTATTACCCGTACCCAGCCGTCGGTCAGGGAGGCTAGCAGGCGATCGCCCTTCGCCGCCGTGGCCACCGTAGGATCCCCCAGCACCCCACTGGCCGAAAGATCACCGGTGACCCAGGCAAAGGGCAGCTTACCCTCCATGCTGAGACAACTTTCGCTATCCAGGGGGGGAGGGAACTCTGCCTGGGCCAGGTGTTGCCGCACCTGGTCTGGCAAAATAGACAGCATCAGGCTAGTTTCCGCATCCCCGGCATGGATGCCAAACTCCATCTCCTGCGGTGTGAGTAGCTCCTGAGCACAGTTTGGGGCTCGCCATAGAAACAGGGGAAACACCATCAAGTCTGGGTAGCGCTGGTGAAGATCCCGGGCGACGATCTCCAATACCTGGGGCTGACCACCGTGACCGTTAATCAGAACAAACCTACGGAAACCAGCCCGATAAATACTGTCCCCCACCTCCTGCAGGAGCTTGAGCAAGGTTTCCGCTGAGAGACTAATGGTGCCGGGGAACTGCCAGTGTTCGTTGGACTTGCCGTAGTACAGGGGTGGTAAACTGTAGGCCGGAATCGCCGGGTCTAGGGCGGTCAGGGCTCTTCCTACCACCGTTGTACAGAGCAGGCTATCCACCGCTAGAGGCAGGTGGGGGCCATGCTGCTCAATCGCTCCCAGGGGCTGAATAATCACCACCTGATCCCGATGCTCCATAGCGGCAATGTCTTTCCAGGTCAGGTAGGGGAAGTAACGTTGGGGGGGGATGGGACCGTGCATGGGGTTTTCCTAGCCAGGGACAGATCCAATCCTAGCCGGTCTAAGGTGAGGAATTCTGGAATTTTCCTGACCGGGAAGCCTGACCTTTAGGGGGAGTTCGGTAACTGTAGACACAAAAAAATCAATCGTTTATCTCTTTTCTAGTTGATCAGGTTTGATAAAGCCAGGGAGAGACGGAAGTAGGGAGACACATCCTGAAGGAATGTGCCTCTGTCATAGCAGATTTCACTTGGGTGAAGTGCGGTGTGAATATCCCCCCTACCCTTGATCAAGGGGGGTACTGCGTGAAACTCCTACAGGCAGGCGCTGGGGGGTAGGACTGAGCAATTGGGTGTCTCACTCTATCAAAAGCCGCTATAGACTAATCCCAAGGGTTTTGGCGTTTACGCCCAGACTCCGTTCATAGTTATCGCTGATTAATGTAGGTCTCATTAGATCGGTTAAAAGGCGTCTTTTTGCAGTAGCCTTAAATAGTAGATTGTCTAAGCATCCTGGATTATTTTATTTCTACGGCAGTGGCCATACTCTGGTACCTGATAGGGTTAGTTACTGCTGCCTCATTTTTTATATGGCGACAGCGACAGTTTGAAGGGCGTATTCTCAGTTTGGTAAAGGCTCGCTCCTGGTCATCAGCCCTTCTCCGTTTGCAAGAATTGCTAGCGGATCAGCCAGAGCAGCAGCAACAGTTGCAATTCCTTGGTAACCGTCGAGACACCCTAGAGTATATTTTGCAGGTGGCGCCTGTAGGATATTTACAGGTGGATGATGAAAATCGTCTAATTTGGTGCAATAACGAGGCTAATCGCCTGCTGCGCATGAACCAACCCTCCATGGGATCGGTGCAGCGGCGACGGTTATTGCTGGAGGTGGCCCGCTCCTATGAATTGGATGCCTTGATTGATGAGGCCAGGCAGTGCCAGGTGCCCTGTCAGCGAGAGTGGATGCTTTATCAGATTTCCCCTGATCCTATTCACCCTAAGGAAGAGCCCACCTATCCCCTGCGCGGCTACGCCATTCCCCTACCTCACTGCGATGTAGGGGTATTTTTAGAAAATCGCCAGGAGGTTACTCTTTTGCTGCAACAACGCGATCGCTGGACTTCCGATGTGGCCCATGAACTCAAAACCCCTCTCACCTCCATCCGTCTGGTGGCGGAGACCCTGCAATCTCGAGTCGAGTCAGAAACCAAGATTTGGCTTGATCGCCTCGTCAACGAAACTATTCGCCTCAGTCATTTGGTGGAGGACCTCCTCAACCTCAGTCGGTTGCAAGCCAACCCTTCCCAGGGGTTAGCCCGTAGACCAGTAGATTTGCCAACCTTAATCTACTCTGCCTGGCAAAGTCTAGAGCCCCTGGCTCAGGTTAAACGGCTGACCCTCCACTACCAGGGCCCAGAGCACCACTGGGCTAATTTGGATGAAGCCCTATTTCTGCGGGTAGTACTTAACTTGATTGATAACGCCATCAAGCATAGTCCCCCGCAAACCCAGATTCACCTTAAGGTCTCCTCACCAACCCCCGTCGCTGATGCCCCCGAGTTGGGTGGGTTTATTTTGGAGGTAATCGATCAAGGCTCGGGCTTTAACAGCAAAGACTTACCCTACATCTTTGACCGATTCTATCGGGCTGATCCCTCCCGCAGTCGCAGTCAGCCAACTGTGGATGCTGACTCACCCATTGCCACTAGCCGTGGCAATGGGTTGGGCTTAGCCATCGTCAATCAAATAGTCGCAGCCCATGGTGGCACCATTAAGGCGGTTAACCATCCCGACCTTGGGGGGGGCTGGTTAACCCTAGAGATACCGGCTGACCCAGAAAGCGAAACGCCGACCTAGGAGACTGAGAGGCATGATTAAATAGCTTTGATGGGCAGGCTTAGGATAGGGTCTACTAACCTTATGTCCTGCAATCAGAGATATTGTCGTAGCTATGCGTATACTGTATTACTAATTAATTCTATTCTATGGTATCCGATGGGTCGCAACTAGAGCGTTTACAAAAACTCATTGCCCAGCATGGCCTAGCTTCTCGTCGCGAAGCAGAGACTTGGATCCTTCAAGGTCGAGTTACGGTCAATGGTCAACCGGCCTATTTAGGTCAACGGGCTGATTTGAGGTGCGACCAGGTAGCGATCGACAATCGCCCCCTGAAGCCAGATTCCCGTCCTCCAAGTCACTACCTATTGCTTCATAAACCCTTGGGTATGGTTTGCACCTGCTACGATCCCGAGGGTAGGCCGACCATCTTAGACGCCCTTCCCCGTCGACTTCGAGATCTTGGCCTACATCCTGTAGGGCGATTGGATGTCTATTCTACTGGTGCCCTGTTAATGAGCAACGATGGTGACTTTACCCATCGCCTGACCCACCCTAAGCACGATATCGCCAAGGTTTATCGTGTCCATTTAGAGGGTACCCTTTCTCCGCAAGCCTTAGCCAGTTGGCGGCAGGGGGTGCAACTCAACGGCAAACTAACCCGGCCGGCCCAGGTTAAGAAAGTCAGTCGGCCCGATGCCTACAGTAGTGTTTTGGAGATTACCTTGTGGGAGGGTCGTAATCGCCAAATTCGCCGCATGGCGGCGATCTTCGGTCATCGAGTAATTAGTTTACATCGGTTGGCGGTGGGCAGTGTCTGGCTGGGTGACCTTGCCTGTGGCGATTATCGATCCTTAAGCAACGAAGAAATTCAGGCTTTACTATCGAAACACCACCCAACTTTATAAAAACTAATACTGGTGGGTACAGGCAGGCGTTCTAGTTCCTGTCCGCCGGCCAGATGGCTACGGCTATATATTCTAATTAGCCTGGCATCCGCCTGAGAGGTTGTTTGAAAAGGGCTCAGGTATAGTTCGCCGCGCTGGCGGCTAGAAGCCGCGCCTAGACAGGCAAAACCCGCCTACGCGAGTTATGGGTCAGTCGGCGAAGGCCGACTTCGTCTGGATAGCAGCAACTTGAACCGCCGTAAGCCAATGTTTTGTCAGTCAACCAGGGGTGTAGCTTGCTTCGCGCAGGGTGAAAAACTCCAGGTTTCAAGCTAGACGAGGTTTACACTGGAAATTCCTGAATCTTAAAAGTTGACTTTGATAGATGTCCTGCGTAATGTTATGGTGTTTAGGAAATTTAACAACCAAGATTGTAGTAACTCTCTTAGGTGCTCCTCAAGTCTTTTTCGATTGATAGCTTTTGACTGCAGTCCTGTGCCCCCCTGTTGTTTTCCAGTCTATGTTCCTTGTATGAAGACAAAATCGTTGGTAGGCCGAAGTGCTGATTACCAAGAACAACTGGTAGAAGTTGGTCATATTCTCCAGACTACCCGCCAAACTCAGGGTTATACCCTTGAATCAATGGCTACCAGGACTTTTATTCGCCCTAGCCTATTGACTGCTATTGAGCAAGGCAATTTCCATAGCTTACCAGAACTCGTTTATTTGAGGGGTTTAATTCGCCGGTACGGTGAAGCATTGGGCCTAGATGGAGAAGCTTTGGTTGGTCGGTTGTCTGTACCTACATCCACGATGCTTCATCCGACCAGGTCGAAAGATTTCTCCGCGGCCCAGTTACGTCCCCTCCACCTTTATTTCACCTACATTATTGTTTTAATAACTGCTATCAGTGGTCTTTCCTATCTCTTACGACGTAATGCTCCAGAATTATCGGCATTACCTCCCCTAGACCCTCTCAATCAAAGTCAGCTGCAAACTCCATCTACTCCCTCCACCCCTGTTCCCAAGGCTCAGCCAACTCCCCCCGATTCTCCGATTGAGGTGGAGATGACCCTGACCTCTCCCTCCTGGTTGCGCATTGTCACTGACGGTACTACGGAGTTTGAGGGAATTTTGCAGCCCGGTGATACTCGTCTTCTACAGGCTAAGCAGGCCTTGACCATTCGGGCTGGTAACGCCGGGGGTGTTATGGTCAGCTACAACAATAACCCTGTGACTCCCCTAGGTAAGCCTGGCATGGTCGAGGAGGTCACCTATTCCCCTGACTCTATAGGAAAAACTGAAAAGGCTAAGATGGTTAGTCTAGCCTATTAGATTAGTCCCATGATGTCCCCTTTGCCCTCTACTACCTCACCGATCGCATAGGCAGCTAAGCCGTGATCTTGAAACCAGACTATCCCCTGGGATACTTGTTCGGGCGGCAACACTACAGTAAACCCGATGCCCATGTTAAAAGTGTTGTACATTTCTGACCCAGATACTCCGCCAGTTTGAGACAGCCACTTAAATAGGTCAGGCACTGGCCAACTGGAAGGGTTTATGGATATGCTTTGTCCCTCAGCCAAACAGCGTGGTAGATTTTCGGGCAATCCACCACCGGTGATATGGGCCATGCCGTGGATAGTTAGCCCAGCTGATCGGGCCTTAAGGATGGGTTGTACGTAGAGACGGGTGGGAGTGAGGAAAATTTCCCCCAGGGTTTGCTTTCCTAGGCTGGTAATAGCCTCGGTCCAGCTATAGCCTTGCCCGGCCCGATCTGAACGGTCTCCCTGTTCGACAATACGACGCGCCAGGCTCAGACCGTTACTGTGGACGCCACTACTGGCCAGCCCCACCACCCGATCCCCTAGTTGCACCTGGCGGCCGTCTAAGACCTCAGACCTTTCCACGACACCAACGCAGAACCCCGCCAGGTCGTACTCTCCAGGACTATAAAAGCCAGGCATTTCCGCTGTCTCTCCCCCTAGCAGGGCGCAGCCAGCTTGACGGCAGCCGGCAGCAATACCCTCCACCACCTGGGTCAGGGTTTCGGGGTCTAGCTTTCCAGTGGCTAAATAGTCTAGGAAAAATAGCGGCTCTGCCCCACTGGTTAAAATGTCGTTGGCACACATGGCCACTAAATCAATACCGATAGTCTGATGCTGGTGCATAACCTGGGCAATCTTTAGCTTTGTACCTACCCCATCGGTGCCGGATACCAGAATCGGTTCTCGGTAGCCCGTAGGGATTTGGCAGAGCCCACTGAATCCTCCCAAACTGCCTAAAACTTCAGGTCGTCGGGTACTGTCCACCAGCGATCGGATACGCTGAACAAACTCTCGCCCGGCCACCACATCTACGCCAGCCTCACGATAATCCATGGCAAAGATCCTCCATCAGAGGGACTTGAAGCGCTCTGCCCAAGCCGCCAAACCATCGGCAGGCCAGCGGCATTGGCGCAAGAGCAGGGTGGTCACGGGGGACCATAGTAAAGGCAATACTATTACTTGATTATTTTCCCACCCTTTAGGGCGGGAATGGTCTGTAGAGCCAGTTCTACCAGGGGTAATTTCCTCAGGGTTCAGGGAGGTTTCTTATGGTTTTTAGGATCCAATATATCAGCTTTTTCTGCTGAACTCTCTCTGCTGGAGTGTGGCCTAAGCAAATAGACTCATGAATTTTCCATAAGAGAAAGTGAAAACCTATAAGAAAATCAAAAGTAAAATAAACCCTGCTGAGTTGCTTGGAGTCTAAGTCCTGTAGAAGATTGGTGGTTTTTGGGAGGAGGATCTGGAGAAATATTCTTCGACGAAGAATTAGTTCCCAAAGAAAACCACGGATTTTCAATCCGAGAGGTTCATGCTAAGTTACCTAACCATAGATAGTTAAGAGTAAACATTTGTAACGAGAACAGGCCATAAGGTTGCCCTAGGCACCTGCTCTGTTGCCTCCAGGGTTGCAGGGTTGAGCAGTTTCTCTCTTTGTTGATCTCTTCTGGTGTGTATGAAATATTTTAGATTGGGCAGGCTAGCGGTTGCCGTTTCCCTGTCCATAGTTGGAGCACAGATTTCAGTCCAGGCCCAAACTTATGGCGAACTTGCCCCTATTCAAACCATACCGGGCTACGCCACCTCCCTGCCTGAACAGGATCTGGTGGTAAATGTTACCTCCTTATCTGGAGAAGGTTCGATTCAAGACTCCGCTCGGTTGGCGCAGCCTTCACCTTTGGCCAAGTCCACTGGTGACCCTAATTTAATGGTTCTTAATCATTTTCTCGACGATCGACAGGCAGCCACCATTTACGTTCAGTCTTTGCCAGTAGTTACCTTGATTGGCAATGGGGTAGCTAACATAGTAGATCTAAAGTCCAACAGTGACGCTAATGCTGTCTCCGACGTTCTCCTGCGAGCGCAGCAATTGGTGAGTCGTTTAGAACACCTAGCAGAGATCTCCGACCCAAATCAAATTTCCGCCCGTTGGGATAATGATCGAGATGCCTACCTGGTCAGTTGGGCGAAGGAAGATTTAATTATCATTAACGGTCAGGCAATTTTGCCTGACACCACCGGTAATCTCTCAGAGGATACCCTGCAGGTGGCTAACCGTCTCCGCCGCCTGCTTGGCAATGCTCCTGCTCTGGCCAGGGTGGAGGGACTACCTGAGCTTGTCGCTCCCCCTGCTTCCACGCCACGGGCTGCGCTTTCCAACCTGACCGGTATGGCATCCTGGTATGGTCCTGGGTTCCACGGTCGACGTAGCGCCAGTGGCGAGGTGTTTAATCAAAATGCCTTGACGGCGGCTCATCGCACTCTGCCCTTTGGCACCCGGGTACGGGTCACCAACCTGAATACGGGACAACAGGTTGTAGTTCGTATTAACGATCGCGGTCCCTACGGTCATGGTCGCGTGATTGATCTTTCCACCGCCGCCGCTAACCAAATTGGTTTGAGGGCCGCTGGAGTAGGCCGGGTTGCGATTGAGGTGTTGGCGAGTCAATAGGCACTGTTGGTATCCTGTTTCCCAAGCGAAGGCAGGTGATGACCTGCAGTCGGATTTTCCCTAAACTTTGCTAACCTTCCTGCACTATAAGTCTGGAGGGTTATTTTTTGCCACCCAGTAAACGGGAAACTAGGGAGGATAGCCGCAGAAGAAAGGGGGAACATACTGTCAACAGAGAACGGAACACTAATCTCCTAAGATTAGCGAGCTAGAACAATGTCTTTGCTCTAGGGTGGTCAGATGTTAATCTGTCACAGGCAAGTTGGAACGGTGGAGGCAAAGAGGGGTGCGGGTACTTAAGACTGGGGCAGGCCTAACCTGCTATCTCCACCAATGTCGCCGTTCGCCCCTAAAGGGCTGGGCTGAACCCTTGACGGTGGGGCTGGTGCCTACCATGGGTAACCTTCACCAGGGTCACCGCAGCCTGCTTGATCGGGCTCGTCAGGAAAATAATCTGGTGGTGGTGAGTATTTTCGTCAACCCAACCCAATTTGCCCAGGGGGAGGATCTGGCCACCTACCCTCGTACCCCTGGGGCGGATCTGGAGATGTGTAATCAGGCGGGGGTGGATGTGGTGTTTATGCCCAGCGTGGAACAGCTCTACGGTACTCCCCAGCCCCAGACTGAGGCCCTCACCCAGGTGGTGCCGCCGGGGGCGATGCTGAGGGTGCTGTGCGGCCCCCATCGACCGGGTCATTTTCAGGGGGTAGCGACGGTGGTGACGAAGTTACTTAACCTGGTGCGCCCCGATCGCACCTACCTGGGTCGCAAAGATGCTCAGCAGGTGGCGATTTTACGCCAGATAGTTCGGGATCTCAACCTGTCCAGTCAACTGGTGGATTGCCCTACCATTCGAGAGAGCGATGGCCTGGCCCTGAGTTCCCGCAACACCTACCTGAGTGGGGCGGAGCGGCAACAGGCACCGGTGGTCTACAGAGGACTACAACGGGCCCAGGCCCAGTTCCAGGCCGGTGAGCGGCGGACGGCCGCCCTGATTGCTGCCGTCCAGGACGAATGGGCTACGGTGCCAAGCCTCACCCCCCAATATATTGAACTGGTTCACCCCCATAGCCTTATTCCCCTGGAGCAGGTGGAGACCGTAGGATTGTTGGCGGTGGCGGCCCACCTTGGGGCCACTCGTCTGATCGATAACATTCTGCTGCGGCAACGCCAACCAATTGTGGCCATCGATGGTCCTGCCGGCGCCGGCAAGTCCACCGTAGCCCGTCAGGTGGCCCAACGACTCCATCTTCTCTACCTGGATAGTGGGGCCATGTACCGGGCGATCGCCTGGCGCGTTCTAGAGCAGGGCATAGACCCCCAGGATGAGGTGGCGGTGGCGGAGTTAATGCCCACTTGCCAGTTACACCTGGCTGCCACCGGCGATGACCCCGCCTGGGCGGCCTACCCCAGCCGTATTTGGCTGAATGGTCAGGAGGTGACCGCCCTGATTCGCCAACCCGCCGTCACCGCCCTGGTTTCTACCATCGCTGCCCAGCCGGTGGTACGCCAGGTCCTGCTCCAACAACAGCAGGACTACGGCCTTCAGGGAGGTGTAGTCATGGAGGGACGGGACATTGGTACCCAGGTATTTCCCCAGGCGGAACTCAAAATCTTTTTGACGGCTTCGGTAGCGGAGCGGGCCCGTCGCCGCCAGCGGGACCTGCAGTCTCAGGGGCAACCCCTGGAGGAGCTGGAGACGCTGGAGCAGACCATCGCTGATCGGGATCTGAAGGACAGTACCCGCCGGGTAGCTCCCCTCAAGCGGGCGGAGGATGCCTTGGAACTCAACACCGACGGTCTCTCCATTGATGCCGTGGTAGACCAGATTGTGGCCTGGTTTCAGGCTAGAGTGGAAAGGTAGCCCGCTGCTGACCAGCCTATGGCCATCACCGCCCACACCCAACTGCTCGGCGTCCTTGGTGACCCGATTAGCCACAGTCTCTCCCCCACCATGCATAATGCTGCCCTGGCGGAGTTGGGTCTCGACTATGTTTACCTGGCCTGGCCGGTGGCAGCGGCGGATCTGGCCATTGCTGTGGCGGGGTTGCGGGCCATCGGAGTGCAAGGCTTTAGTGTCACCATTCCCCACAAGCAGGCCATTTTGCCCCTACTGGCGGAGGTGACGCCGGAGGCCGCGGCGATCGGGGCGGTGAATACGGTCTGGCCCACAGCCCAGGGTTGGGCCGGTACCAACACCGATGTGGCAGGTTTCATCGCCCCCTTGACTGCTAGTCGGGACTGGGCTGGGGCGCGGGCCCTGGTGCTAGGTAATGGCGGTGCTGCCAGGGCAGTGGTGGCGGGCTGCACCCATCTGGGGTTCGGGGCGATCACCGTGGTGGGTCGGCATACCAATAAATTAGCCGCCTTCCAGGCAGACTGGGCGAAATCCCTACAGTCGCCACCCTTGACGGTACACAGCTGGGATCACCTGCCCCACTGTTTAGCCGGGGTGGATCTGGTGGTCAACACCACTCCCCTGGGCATGGGTGCTCTGGCCACCGAGAGCCCCCTCAGTGGTTTTGATCTGGCCCAGTTGCCCGACCAGGCCACGGTCTATGACCTGGTTTACAGTCCCCGTCCCACCCGCCTATTGCAACTGGCAGCGGAGGGCGGGTTGACCCGCTTGGATGGGTTGGAAATGCTGGTGCAACAGGGGGCCGCCGCCTTTTCCATTTGGTTAGGGCAACCAGCCCCAGTGGACACCATGCGTCAAGCATTGGTGAAATGGCTTGAGACCCATTAATATCCATTACTATGGGGCGGGTATGGCCCCCCAGGAGGTGACCATGGTTCGACAGGCAATTACAATCCTGACTTTAGTCCTTGGCCTCTGGCTGGGTAGTGCCCTGGGGCTAACCGCCCATGCCCTCACCGCCATTGAGCTTAGCGATGTGCACTATGAAACCTGTCCGGCCGAATACGCCGAGGGCATGGTAACCCCAGGCTCGATACAGGCCGCCAAGTGCTATTTAATCTTGGGCAAGGCCACTAACCGCTCCGGCAAGCCCGTCATTAATGCCGATATCTTTGGCCGTATCTACGATGCCAACGACAATCCGGTGATGCAAAATCGCAATCGACTAGGGGCCATTGAGGAAGTACCCCCTGGCGAAAGCAATTTTTCCATCCGTATTTCGGTCGCCGCCAATCAACCGGAACCCCTTAAACTCAAGCAGTTTAGGGCCTCAGGCTTTAGTGGTCAGGTGCGCCGCTAGATACACTGGAAGAAATCCGCAAGGGTATTCTACTCTCTGACTACTGACCCCCTCGTGAAGGGGCGCACAATTTACACCGCCTAGTACTAGGCTGATTTCGGTACAGTGTTACCATACCTACTCGGTCCTTTCCAGAAACTCGATTCCCGCCAGATCGATCCCGCCCTCAGGTATGCCGTCAAATCGCAGCTCCAAACTACTCAAGGCCGCCAGGTCCACCCCCCGAAACTGGGCCAGGGGAATGCGCAGGGCGCCGGGGTAGGTGAAGGGGGAGGTATCGGGGTCCCGGATGAGGGGATTCAGCCCAGTGGTGGTGGGGGGTAGATCCAGGCGGACGGCACCGCCGTGGCGATCGCGCAACACAATCCCCAGGGGCGCCGAGGTGAAATGGGGGGGTAGCTCCTGCAGCCCCGCCAGGCGTAGCTGCAGGCTACTAAAATTCCTCAGGTCCAGGGGGGGCAGCGGAAACAGCAGCCCCTGACCGGGTTGGTGCCAGCGCAGGCGCAACACCGTAGGAAAGGCGGGCGATCTCTCCCCCCCGTCACAGGGGCGGAAAGCCCCGCAGGGGATCACCTGCAGATCCGGGCTGGGCTGGTAGACAGAGGCCCCATCTCCGGCCCTGAATAGGGTGTATCGGCCCTGGCTGGGCCATACCAGATTAGTGAGTACCGGCTGATCATAGATCCGATCGGGGGCCGGTCGGTCTGGCGCCAGACCCAGGGCAGCCCCCTCTGAGCCACCCTGGACAGGCAAGACCGTAGTTAAAAACTCCACCAGGAAGCGCTGTAACCACTGCTCCTGGATCACCCGCGATAACCGTTGGTCTGACCGTTGGGGATCGCAGAGGTTAGCATGGTTGGGCCAGCGGTAGTAGTCGTCGTAGTCGATGGCGGTATTGAAGAAATTATGGTTAGCACCTAATAGCATCAGCCCCAACACGGGGGTGCGGCGACGTTGATCCCGGTAGGCGGTTTCCAGGTAGTAGAGACTGCTGTAATCCAGGATGTCGCGATCGCAGCCCCCCAGCATCACCACGGTGGGAATATCCGCCAACTGGTAGGCCTGGGGGTAGTCCGCCAGCGGATGGCTCCGGGTGGGGCTAACTAAGACCAGGGCCGCCACCGATCCTAAGCCCTGCTGAATTCGCTCTGGGCTGGTTTGGCCCTGGCGATTGAGGGCGCTGAGGGCGGCGGCCCCACCCCCCATGGAATGGCCCACCAGCACCAGTTGACGCCAATTTAACCGGCCCTGTAGGGGTTGATTGAAGGGGTTGGCCCCGCTGTGGCTGGCGATCGCCAGCCGCTGCAGGTGGGCGTCGATCAATTGCTGACTGCGCTGGTCCGCCAGTCGGTTACGGTTGTCTGGCCTGGCCCCGTGGGTATCGGTGAAGGCCCCATTCAGATTGGGCACTAACACCGCGAAGCCAGCCCTGGTGAGGCCGTCAGCCAGATAGGCCAGGCCTTGATCAAAGCCAGTTTCCTGGTCAATCGGGCAGGGCCACTGGCTAGGGGCTGGGGCGGCAAAATGGCAGCCGCGATGACGACCATGGAGCAGCACCACCAGGGGCGCCGGGTCCACCCCTGGGGGCAGACCCAGGAGACCGGTCAAGGATACCGGTATGGAGGCGGGGACCCCCGTCTCCCCCCTCTGCTGGAGGGAGACGGGCCCCAGGTCGTAGGCTCCCAGGAGGGGATAGCTTTCCCGATCCATGACGGGACTTAGGAATGGGGGGTCAGCCCTGGCTGGCACCGCCAGCTTTGCGGCGATCGTCAACCCCAACCCCAGGCCTAGGCCAACCCAATTAAGAATTTTTAACCAGCCAGGTCGAGCTGGCCTGGACAGGCCCTGCGGTTGATTCCGTTGCATGGCGATCTGCCCTCCCCGCGATCAAAGTTCATCGAAAACGGTTATCCCTGATCTGGTCAAATTCCTGACTCATCCGCCACAATACAGATAGTTTCTTTCCTCGCTTCAGGCGCCCTTGCCATGCCGGTTATTGCCCCCGTCTCCCTTGCCCGCCTCAGCCTTGTTTTGTCTGCTCCCCTGGCTCTCCTCAGTTCCCCCGATAGCTTACCGGTCTGGGCCGCGACTGGGGCGATTGAGTTCAAAGATAGCCCTAAGGTGGTGCTGGATGAAGCCTGGCAAATTATCCACCGTGAATACGTCGATGGCGAGTTTAACCAGGTTGACTGGCAGGTCACCCGCCAGCAACTTCTGGGTCGGGAATATAGTTCTCAGGAATCCGCCTATAGTGCTCTGCGCAGCGCTCTGCGACAGTTGAACGACCCCTATACCCGCTTTCTGTCCCCCGCCGAGTATAGCGACTTAACCGATCAAACCTCCGGCGAAGTGTCAGGGATTGGGGTACGGCTACAGTACGATGACCAGATTAGGGAGGTGGTGGTCAGTGAGGTGATGGCCGGATCCCCGGCGGCTGAGGCAGGTGTCGCGGTGGGCGATCGAATTCTGTTGATTGATGGCCAGAGTACGGAGCGCCTCACCGCCGATGCCATCTTGCAACGGTTGCGGGGAGCAGCGGATTCTCAAGTCACCCTGACCATTGCCCGCCGTACTGGGCCATCCCGTAGTCTGATTCTCACCCGCCGCCGGGAGGAGGTGCCCACCGTCGAGTATGCCCTTAAACAGGCCGGCTCTCGCTCCATTGGCTACATTCGGCTGATTGAGTTTAATGCCCAGGCGGCTCA
This sequence comes from Leptolyngbya sp., assembly GCA_040381765.1. GTDB lineage: Bacteria > Cyanobacteriota > Cyanobacteriia > Phormidesmidales > Phormidesmidaceae > Nodosilinea. Next base: position 7,037 of record JBEIGU010000002.1, on the reverse strand, counting down.
CCAGATGGAGGCGGCGATTCGCAGCTTGACCAGCCAGGGAGTAGAAGGGTTCGTTCTGGACCTGCGGGGCAATCCTGGTGGCCTGTTGATGGCCAGTATTGACATTGGTCGTATGTGGCTGCAGCACGGCCCCATTGTCCGTACCCAAGACCGCAACGGTACGGATGAAGCCATTTCTGCCAATCGCACCGCCCTTACCCAGTTACCCCTGACGGTGTTAGTGGACCGTCGTTCCGCCAGTTCCAGTGAGATTTTGACCGGGGCTCTGCGGGATAACAGGCGGGCCATGGTGGTGGGTACCCCCACCTTTGGTAAGGCCCTGGTGCAGTCGCTCCATGGTTTGGCGGACGGTTCCGGTTTGACGGTGACCGTGGCCCACTACTACACCCCCAATGGCACCGATATTAGTCGCCGGGGGATCACCCCCGATGTGGCGGTGGAGATTAGCGATCGCCAGCGCAGCGAATTATTCACCAACCCTTCCCGTTTGGGGACAGAGGCCGATACCCAGTATCTGCGAGCCCTACAGGTTCTAGAACAAACCATTGCCACCGAGGCCCTGAACCGCCCCACCAGTCAACAGCTGGGGCTTGTGGAGCAAACCAGTCCCTAGCCCTGGGGAGAGCAGTGGGGCAAAACCCCATGCCAGGCTACTACCCGACCAATCACCGCCACGGCGGGGGGGTCAAACCCCAGGGCTGCAGCCTCAGCCCCAATAGTTCCCAACTGGCCCACCAGGGTTTGCTGCTGGGGATGGGTGCCCCAGCGAATTAAGGCCACCGGTGTTTCAGGGCTCAGCCCCGCCTCCAGCAGCTCCAGGGTGATGCTGGCGAGATTATGTAAGCCCATGTATACCACCAGGGTCTCCGCCCCCTGGGCCAGGGCCTGCCAGTTAATCTGGGGGCGGTACTTACCCACTGCCTCGTGGCCGGTGACGAAGGCCACACTGGAGCTTTGATCTCGGTGGGTGAGGGGAATGCCAGCATAGGCCGGCGCCGCCACTCCGGCGGTAATGCCAGGCACCACCTCCACCTCAAGGCCCGCCGCCACCAGGGCTGCCATTTCCTCCCCTCCCCGACCAAAGATGAAGGGATCACCTCCCTTGAGGCGCACCACCAGGCTGTGACCGCCGGCCTTCTCAATAATGAGTTGACTAATCTCCGCCTGCTCCATGGAGTGGCGGCCCCGTCGCTTGCCGGCGTTGATCACCTCGGCCTGGGGGTTGATCATGGCCAGGATGGGGGGGCTGACCAGGGCATCATGGATCACCACATCAGCGCCTTGCAACAGGCTCTTACCCTTCAGGGTGAATAACCCGGGGTCCCCGGGCCCCGCCCCCACCAGATAGACCTTGCCCGGGGAGGTACGGGCACCAGAGTGAAGCACCATAGGCGACTAACCCTGCTCCGCGACGGAATTAAGTCCGACAATATCTTCGTAGGCAGCCGCTAACACGCAACTGGCCCAGGGGGCGGTGACAAAAATACCAACTCCAAAAAGTAATAGCCCCGACACTATTAGTAAAGACATCAACAGACCCAGGCCCAAAAAAGAAAACCATTTCTTGGTGATCAGGCGACGGCTGGTTTCCATGGCTGGCCAGAAACTGAGGTGCTTATCAATCACCAAGAGTTGGGCAAACATATAGGAGACCGCCAGGTAAATGCCTGGCAGGATCAGTAGGACTGAGCCCAAAACAATCAACAGACCCGACACCAGGGCGGTTAAAAACACCGGCACAAACTGATTAAACCCACCAAAGAAGTCTGAAAAGCTCCTGGGGCGACGACGGGCAATTTGTAGAGCCACACAGTAGTAACCCACCCCCAGGATAGGACTGAGGATGTTGGCCGCAATGTTGGCGCCGCCGAAGGGCTCTCCATCAACCCCCCGTGCTCCTAGGGGACTGGGTAGGAGAACTGAGACTAACCCAATAATCAACCCCGACACCAGGGTGAAGAGGATAAACCCCCAGGGATACTCTTTAAAGATCTCCCAGCCGCGGCTGAAATATTGGCCAATTTTAACCTCGTAGTCACGGTTATCGAGTTCAGCACTGAAGTTACTCATGATGGATTTCCTGGGAAAGGTGAGTCAGGGTCATTTAAGGTATAGCCTTGACTAGAACCCTGAGGGCAGAGTTGATCGGTTAATTTTATGTCTGGCATTACGAAATATAAATAGATAAGTAGGGTTAAGGCTAAGTAGAGTTTGGGCTTCGCCCTGGAACTAGGACCATAGCTGGGGAATCTTAACGGCAGATTAGGGACTTGACTGCCGGTGGGAGCATTGGTACACCATAATTAAGTCCAATGGCGGCGGTCTATCCCCAGGGAGCTAATCAATGACAAGATACCAGGTATTATGGGCAGGACGCCCCAGGGTTGACTCTTTACTCCTGGCCAGGTTTACCCCCCTCCATCGCCGAGGGGTTTTAACCAGGTGACCGTCCTACCATAGGTCCGTTTATGTTAGCGCCATCTCATCAGAGTCTTCGCCATGATTACCCCTGACCAAGTTGCCACCCTGATCAGAGACAGCCTGCCGGAGGCGGAAGTGCAGGTACAGGACCTCACCGGCGGCGGTGACCACTACCAGGTGTTGGTGGTTTCGCCCGCCTTTGCTAGCCGCACCCTGGTGCAGCAGCATCAACTGGTATACGCCGCGGTGCGGGAAGCGATGTCCTCCCAGGCCATCCATGCCCTGGCCCTAAAAACCTATACGCCAAAGCAGTGGGCGGCGGTCCAGCCATCCTAAGGCATGGCGGAGGCGAGCCAGAACGCTTACCCAGACCTGGCTTTCACCCCTAAATCCTGTCCTTAGAGTTCTGGCCAAGGCTATACTATGGAATTACTGATTACCCCGGGAGACAAACCTATGGATGGGTCCATCCAAGCAAAAGAACTGTCCGTGGAGGAAAGAATTGATCAGCTGATCAAGGCTAATCCAATCATGGTCTTCATGAAGGGCACCAAGCTGATGCCCCAGTGTGGTTTTTCCAACAATGTGGTGCAAATCCTCAATATTTTGGGGGTTCCCTTTGAGACCTTTGACATATTGGCGGATCCAGAGATTCGGCAGGGCATTAAGGACTACTCCAACTGGCCGACCATTCCCCAGGTCTACGTCAAGGGAGAGTTCCTGGGGGGCTCGGACATCCTGATCGAGCTCTACCAAAACGGTCAGTTGCAAGAAATTGTCGCTGTGGCCCTGGCCTCCTAGTGACCATGATCCCACCCTCACCCCCCGAATCTTTGGACCTGGCGGCCGCCAGCCTCAACCAAGCGGCGGTAGAGGCTGGCCTCTCTGCGGAACAGTATCGGCAAAAGATGCAACGACGCCAGGAGGTGCAGCGGGAACGGTTAAGCCAGCGCACCCAGGAAAAGGGCTTGATTATTGTCCATACCGGCAACGGCAAGGGTAAAACCACCGCCGCCCTGGGGATGGTGCTGCGATCGCTGGGCCACGGTTTCCGGGTTGCCATCGTCCAATTCCTGAAGGGCGCCTGGGAACCGGCGGAAAAAGCCGTGCTGGAGCACTGGTCTGACCAGATTAGCTTTCATGCTCTGGGGGAGGGCTTTACCTGGGATACCCAGGACCGCGATCGCGACACCGAGACCGCCCAGCAGGCCTGGGACACTGCCCTCACCTACCTGCGGGACCCCAGCTACCAACTGGTGTTATTGGATGAAGTCAATGTTGCCCTCAAGCACGGTTTTCTCAGTCTTGATCAGGTGCTGCAGGGGCTGGCGGAGAAACCTGCCCAGACCCATGTGGTGCTGACCGGGCGAGGCGCCCCCGCTGACCTGGTGGCGGCGGCGGACCTGGTGACGGAGATGACCCTGGTAAAACATCCCTTTCGGGAGCAGGGGGTCAAGGCCCAACCAGGGATTGAGTTTTAGCGGCTGAGGCCCTACCAACGGTGACGCAACAGACCCAAGAACTGATCCTGGCCGGTCACGCCCTGCTCCTGCTGCCCCAACGGGCGGTTTATATCGACAGCCTCAGAGCCTTGCTGGTGTCGGACCTGCACCTGGGCAAGGCGGAGACTTTTCAGCGCCAGGGTTTGCCCATCCCTCGCCAGGTCAACCAGGCCACCCTGGGCCGCCTCCAGGCCCTCTGTGACATCTACCGCCCCCAGAGCCTCTGGGTCCTGGGAGATTTGTTCCACAGCGCCGCTGCCCATGGCGACGGGATGCTGCAGGAGTGGCAAACCTTTCTAGAGGGGGCGGGGGTCAGGGCGGAGGTGGTGCTGGGCAACCACGATCGCCCCCTGGCCAGGCGACTCAGCCAGTTACCCGGCACCTGCCATCCCCAGGCGGTGGTGGTGGAAAACCTTTGCCTTAGCCATACTCCCCCCGCCCAACCCGATCAGCCCACCCTCTGCGGCCATACCCATCCCTGTTTGCGATTAGGGGGGCGGGGGGATCGCCTGCGCCTGCCCTGCTTCCACTGGCAGCCCCAGGAAAACTGCCTGACCCTGCCGGCCTTTGGCGAGTTCACCGGAGGCCACCCCATCGACCTGGCGGCGGGGGAGGTGGCCTACGTAGTGGCGGAGGATGCGGTGGTGGCCGTTGCGGGTCAACCTAGGGATAGACGGCAGCAAGGCCGGAGAAAGCCGTGACTCACCCCTATTCCCACTCGATCGTCCCGGGGGGCTTGGAGGTAATGTCGTACACCACCCGATTCACCCCCGCCACCTCGTTGACAATCCGGTTAGAGAGGGTTTCTAGCAACTCGTAGGGCACCCGCGACCAGTCGGCGGTCATACCATCCTCGCTGCTTACCAGGCGCAGCACAATTGGGTAGGCGTAGGTGCGCTGATCCCCCATTACCCCCACACTGCGCACCGGTAACAGCACCGCAAAGGCCTGCCAGAACTCGTGGTAGAGCCCCTGTTTACTGATTTCATCCCGGACAATGTAGTCGGCATTGCGAAGAATTTCCAGGCGATCCTCCGTCACCTCCCCAAGGATACGAATGGCCAAACCAGGCCCTGGAAAGGGGTGACGCCGCACGATTTCCTCCGGCAGACCGATGGCTAGGCCCACCTTGCGAACCTCGTCTTTAAATAGCTTGCGCAGGGGCTCCACCAGCTTAAACTGCAGGTCCTTGGGCAGGCCGCCGACGTTGTGGTGGCTCTTAATTTTCACCGCCACCCGTTCTCCAGTCTTAGGATCTACGTTAGTGTCTGCCGACTCGATCACATCTGGGTAGAGGGTACCCTGGGCCAGGTAGTCAAAGGGACCCAGCCGTTTAGACTCCTCTTCAAATACCCGAATAAATTCATGGCCGATGCGCTTGCGCTTCTCCTCCGGATCCGTAATTCCCTGGATCTTTGTTAAGAAGCGTTCCTGGGCTCGAATGTGGTGCACAGGAATATGGAACTGTTTCTGAAATAGCTGCACCAGGCGCTCCGGTTCCTCCTTGCGCATAAAGCCTTGGTCAATGAACATGCAGGTAAGCTGGTCACCGATCGCCTCATGAAGCAAAAAGGCCAGGGTAGAGGAATCTACCCCGCCGGATAGGGCCAGCAGTACCCGTCGGTCTCCCACCCGGGCCCGCACCTCCCGGATGGACTCCTCCACGAAGGCGGCGGTGGTCCAGGTGGGCTGACAATTACAGATGTGGTACACAAAGTTACGAATCAGGGCAATCCCCCCCCGGGAATGGACCACCTCCGGGTGAAACTGTACCCCGTAGAGGTGGCGACCATGGTGGGCAATGGCGGCGCAGGGGGTATTGTCGGTATGGGCTAGCACCTCAAAACCAGGGGGCAGTTGGGTGACCGAGTCACCGTGGCTCATCCACATGGTGCTGCCGGGCTCCACGTTGGTGAGCAGATCGGTGGGGTCATCAATCAAGAGGGCGGCCTTACCGTATTCGCCGCGATCGGCCCGATCCACCTGGCCCCCTAGCTGCTGCACCATCAACTGCATGCCGTAGCACACCCCCAGGATGGGAATGCCCAGGGACCAAATGCCGGGATCACAGTGGGGAGCCCTGGCATCGTAAACGGAACTGGGCCCACCGGAGAGAATGATGCCCTTGGGGTTGAGCTGTTGAAGCTGTTCCACACTGGTCCGGTAGGATAGCACCTCCGAGTAGACCTCCGTTTCCCGAATGCGGCGGGCAATCAATTCTGAATACTGGGAACCGAAATCGAGGATGACCAGCATTTGGCGGTTGACTTCCGGCAGCACATCCTGGTCAAGGGGGTTAAGGGACTGGGTTTGGAGAGACACGGGTTAATCCTCAGGGGTAATAAGGGGGGCAGGGGGTGAACTGGGGTTGGACCGATCTATCCATCCTCGAACTGAAGGGCAGCCATGGTCCTGAGGTGCTTCCCTGAAGTGTTTCTATGGGGGCTATCGGAGGCAACCTAAGGGATTGGGGAGATAGCCCCAGAACCCTAGGGGGAAGGTTGGTAAGTTGGAGGGCAACTACTAAAGCAGGATGGGGATGCCGAAGGGAGAAACGGACTAATTCAAGTATCTAAAAAAATCCCTGCCAGGGGTTTCTGGCAAGTATGTCCCAGGACACGATTTTTTTGAATGGATAAATTATAAAAAATTTTTGCTATTTGCCTCTCCATGGAGCACAGATCCCCAGGCAATACTTTAACAGCTGGGTTTGAAAAGGCTGTTCGGAAAAACTATGGTGACAGTCTAACAAAACTTGACGAGGGTATGGCTGGCAGAAATTGACAGCTTTAGCCCGCAGTTCTATAGCGGTTTTCGATAGAGTCAGACACCCCATTGCTCAGTTCTACCCCCCAGCGCCTGGCTGTTGGAGTTTCACGCTGTATACCGTAGCCCTTGATAAGCGGGGCAAGGGGGGAGATAACATCCCACTTCACCCGAGTGAAATCCGCTATAAGGATTAGATGTTTCTCTGTAGAGAACTCCATAGAAAATATGATCCAATAGCTAAGATGGTTTACCCGTGATTTCCACAAACCACTTTGGCAAATTAGGCAGTCGCTTAATCTGTTGTTCCAATTGAGCCATTGCCTGTTGGGTCAGTTTCACTCCTGT
>JBEIGU010000001.1:0-78200 GCA_040381765.1 Leptolyngbya sp. | reverse complement strand
GCGGTTTGGCGACGGCTGGTCACCACCCGCTTCAGCATGAGCTGGAGAGGACTGAGGGTATCTGCCAGACTTTGGAGTTGGCGAGCATCCAGGCGGCGATCACCAGCCTGCAGACAGACTGGGGTGGGCCCCTGCCAGAGTCGTTCCCCCCCCTCCAAGCGCTGTTTGAGTTGCTGCAATAAATCTGACCAGGAAGCTCCAGGGGATTCACCCTCGGGGGGTAGATGCAGTCGCACCTGCCCGTCCTCGACTTTGAGCTGAATTGACTGCCAAAAACTGGTATCAGGCAAAGCTTGATCTGCCAAGGGAGAAGTCTGGGTAACGGCCATGGGGTCCGTTACCCAGACCGACGTGGGAATAGGAAATTCAGAAGCCATAGACTCTGGATAGACCATAGGGCGCTTGATTATGCCCCATTACAGCACAATCTTCGAATCTGGTGACATTCTATCTATCCCCTGGCGAAGAGGCGGTTGGGTTAGTTATGATGGAGCCAGGTTCTACTACGGCGTTGGTGACTGCCAACAATGTTTTACGATCTATGTTTCTTCTTAACGGGAGTCCAACTGTGTCGGCGGCAGTAGACCAGGCTTAGACCTGGAAACTTTAAGTCTGATGCCAGGGCACCCACCTGGTTTATCCAGGTCGAAGACTGAGGTAAGACGGCGCTGCGGTGAACCTTTCTAAATCTTGAAACCCAAATCTTGAAACACTGTCTAGGTTCGGTCAGCTGGCGGCGTAACTCCACTGAGATAGGTCTCTTGTAGCTGACTCTGAACCAAGGACTCGAGTTCTTGGCGTCGCACCTCTACCCTCTGCCCGTTTTGGCCCAGAGTTTCGCAAAAAATCAAACTATCCACCGGCTTCATTGCCAGCAGCTGAAATAAAATGTGAACCACAGGCACCGGCAGAGCCATAACCCGAGGGTCTAAGTTAGCGATCTGGCTTTCGGTCGCATCCTTCAGGCTGGGGTAAGCATAAACAACATTTTTCTGACTATCGAGTTGATTACGATGGGACAAAGTTGTCATGACCCATCCTTGCTCTAGGGTTTGTAGCACGTAATATTCACCATGGCCCAGTTGACCGGCGACTGCTAGTAATACTGGAGCAATTGTGGTGATAGCGGAAGGAGGGAGGCCATTGTTTTGAGCATTACGAACTAATAAATCAACTTGAGCATCAAGTTCCATGGCTTTATGAGGCCCTATTACTTTATTCAAACGCTAGTTAACGGATACAGTTCTTCAATGGGCTGAAGGGTTAAGTTTAAATCCATCAGAGCCGACCAGGTCAAGGGCCTCTAATGAATCTCCAGATAGATGCTAACTTACGGCAGCATAGGGGTTAACCTTAAGCGTTAGGGTTAGATAAATCATATCCGACAACCCTGGTTATCCAGTGCAAATCGAGGGTGCCTTTTTCAAGAGCATCATAGGTTAATTCAAGCTATAACGGATCTCACTCGGGTGAAGTGCATTGCGATTATCCATCCTTGACAAGGGGGGGTATGGTGTGAAACTTAGACAGCCAGTACTGGGGGGATTTAGAACTCAGCCATCGGGCGTCTCACTCTATCGAAAACCGTTATCAACCCAGTCCAGGTTGAGAACTCTAGTTCTGCCCCCTCACCCCCGGTTTGAAATTAGACGATGTTTAGTATACTGATTATAAGTGCATCAAGAATACAGGTAATCCCTGCTTGGCAATGGTAGGATAGCTTGCATGATCGGGCAGAGATCAGCTATGAGGCCCTATTCAGGCTTGGCCTTCCGACATCACACAGATGACAGGCTTATCTTGTGTGAAGAGACACAAAAATCACCGATTAAGCGGGACCCAAGCATTCTGGCCAAGGCTATGATATGTGGATGTGTCTAATTTCCCGATTAATTACTTCACCTCATATTGTCGTTTTATCACCTTTGAGGATCATTAGACTTGGCTCAGGGGAATGGCTTGCTATCTCTTCCTGCACTGACTAAAGTCTTTGCTGAAGAGTTAAGAACTAAGACTAGCGCCTCTCAGCCAGTATGCTGGGGAGTGGCACAACGAATTGTCCATGAAGTGCAACGGATTTGCGAAGAAAGCAGTCGGATTCAATCGTCTGGAGCCATAGCTAGTTGGGCAAAGTCTCTAGGGGAACAACGGGTTGAGCAATGTTTGAGGTACTACAATTTAGGTTCAGCGCAAGGTCGCGTTGAGCTCCATAGCACCCTCAGTGCAATTGTTTACCGTTACATTACCCCAGCCCATATCCAAACCAGCTATCAAGCTCGTATAGGACTAATTGAAGATTTTTTACAGGGGTTTTATCTAGAAGTTTTAACCGCCTTTCGCCGCGAGAATCAGTTGGATGAGCTTTACCAACCCCGTACCCTACTGGAGTTGGCTGAGTTTATGGCCTTTTCAGAACGCTACGGCAAGCGGCGTATCACCCTATCGGGACAACGTAGTCAGCAACTATTAATTCTGAGAGCTCAAACCTTTTGCCGACAACAACCTCCAGAGGTGGCGGTGGACATTGAGCAGGCCACTAACTTTGGGGGTGACAGCGATGACATTCGACCCTCTGCTTCCCACCAACGGGTGCGAGAGGAAATACTCGAACAGGTGAATGAGCTGCCAGAACCCTCCCTGCGGGGCGAAGTGGTGGAACAGCTATTGGCCTACCTTAGGGAACGGAACCAGGACGAGTGTGCCGATTACTTTGCCCTACGCTTACTAGATCTCTCTCCCCAGGAAATTGAAGCCCTACTCAATATCACCCCACGAGAGCGAGATTACCTACAGCAGCGTTTTAAGTATCATTTGTTACGCTTTTCCCTATCTCACCAGTGGGAATTGGTTCACGAGTGGTTAGGAGCCGGGCTGACCAACAATCTTGGGCTGACCCCTCAGCAATGGCAACAGTGGCATGACCAACTGAATCCTAAACAGGTTAAACTTCTACAGTTAAAACAACAGGGAGTAGAGGATGGGGAGGCCGCCAGGCTTTTAGGATTGACCATTACTCAATTCAAGAAGTACTGGACTCATCTTATAGAGCTGGCTTGGGAAATTCGTAACCTTTAATGTCCGGATAGACAGGATAAACCTATGAATAAAGAGATAGACATTGGTCAAGAGATCCTGCGGCAGTTGCTACTCGAAGCAGACTCAGCCGATGATTCTCAGTCAGAGAGACGTCATCTAGCCTCGCTTAGTCCCGGGTCTACCAATGCTGTTACGTTTAATCCTGGAGATCTTCCTACCGTGAAAACCCACTACGAAGCGCTTTTAAAGCGACGACTGAAGCAGGAAATTGCCCATCGACCGCCCCTATTTCCTTGGGAAAAGGGGGTACAAGACTACCCTGATATGCTGAATACCGGATCGAGTACGGGTTCTATCTGGCTAGACCACCTAAAGAATCTGGAGATTCCATCTGATCTACCTGAGGAGGTGTTGAGCGAGCTGTTAAACCAATGCCAGCAAATAGCTAAACACACCCTGCAGATGGGTAGGCGGTTAGTCCAGGCCGTAGAAACTCTTTTTCCAGCCCAGCCTCAAAGTCTGGATTACATCGCTGGTTTGGTGGTGCGGCCGGCCTATCGGTCAGTCCAATCCCCCACCCTTAATCAGGTTAACTACGGCACGGCTACTCCCCAGCAACAAATTGCCCTTTCGATGTTGGCTGCCAAGAGTATTTTTGAAGCACTCACCCTGGCGGTTTCCCATGCCCAACCCACCGCCAATCGGATCTGGTTGATCAGAGGTGGGGTGGTGATGGTAAGAGCTACCTACCATAACCGGTCAGATAGCCAGCCCCAGTTAGAGGTGCAGATCACCTTACCTGAAGCCGGTGCCGTCAATCTGGTTGATGGTGAGAAATGCTTGAAGGCGGAGCGATCTAGTCCTGGTGATTTGATTGTCTCAATCAATCCGGCGCAAAGTGGTTCTGCCTACAGTGTAGAACTGAGCCTGGGGGCCCATGCTGGTGATACGCTGCAGTTTCAAGTGATGATAGAACCCTAAGGGGTTTAGTTTAGGGGCTGGGATCATTCTCCTGGCCCTTGAACAACCCGACTATGTAATGGGGAAAAAGCCCGACAGGCAATCACCGGTGAGGAGTCTACTCCTTGCATGGGACACTTGATTTGTTGGCAAATCCGGCAGCTGGCGGTCGTAGAAGGGTATGTTCCGTCAACGGCATGTCCACCAGACCAGGGTTGGGTAAAGAGGCTGACCTGCTGACGGATGTAGCCCTGCATTTCCAGTTCGGCGATCGCAGCAACCATCAAAATTGCCTGGGTCGTAGCCAGCTCTCGCCGAGCCAGGTTAACCTGGGCCAGGGTATCACAAAACCCCAGGGCGAATTGGTGCACTATCACTGGCAATTGCCGGGGTCGGCTACGGAAATGGATGGGGCGTTCTCGACTGTAATAGTCCTTAAACTGGAGGGTGAGGGTACCATCGGCAAACCGACGGGTACAGATCCACCGTTGGAAGGGGACCGTTAGAAATCCGTCCAGGTCCAGGCTATACCACCAGGACTTGTGCCAGGCTTGGTAGGGCAGGTGCAGAATCTGATGGGTTTGCTCAGGGTTAAAGCCAGCCTGTAGAAGCAGTTGTACCGCTTGGCTGGGGGTGATATTAGGGGCAAGGGTAACTAACTCCGAGTGGTAGTTGGTTAAGGATTGGTACTGGCTGTGGTTTTCCGGCTCTGGCACTGGCGGAGCACCGGCGCAGGATCCAGCTAGGACGCACTCAATGTGCTCAAAGGTGAGGACAGCGTCAATCCTGGTCTGGGGGGTAAGACTGAGGGGCACACCAATCTGCAGGGAGACGGCGCCGATCTCGTGGGGATGGGCGATCGCTGGCAGACTATCGGTCAAGAGAGCCCGCAGCCATGATTCATCCGCTAGGGCCAGGGCCAGGTGGCCCTCTGGTTGAGACGGCCTGGAGACGGGGGAGCCGTAGGGTAAACGGGCAAGGGAGGATTTAACCATACCGTAAACATCCATCCAGGTTAGCCAGCCCGACTAGAGGGTCTCACCTGGGGATACCCCCAGGCTGGCACCCCCTCTAAACCTGGTCACCGATTCACCTAACCCTCTGGGTTCTGGCTAAAGCAGCTATCCTCTAATCGAGCTAGTTCTGTTCTAGCAAGCCAGGGGAATCGGTGCCACCACTGGCTTAAAAACGTTGCAGGGATTATCAAAGCGTAATACACCGTGACGGTCCGTTACCCTTGCTGATCCCCAGGGTTAACTTCATCCTCCAGCACTTCGATGGTAACGGGGCCCCTGGCAGTGGGGGGCTGGGAGGGGGGGGTGGCCGCTTGAGAGGCCAGCCCCAGCAGCGATCGCAGCCCTTGAATTAAGGGTTGCCAGGGACGGTAGCGATCGCCATAGGTTTGGCCCATGTCCTGGTCGAAGCGGTCCAGCTGATTCTGGAGATGGCTAATTACATCGGCGGTCCAGCTAGCCTTGCGATCGTTAGCCAGGTTGAGCACCTCCGCTAGAATGTCGCCCCAACTGGGGGGGGCTGGCTGGGCTGAGGCCGCCGTCGGATCGGCTGACTCCGTCGGTTCCCCCGCTGCCGCCGCTGCTTCCTTAGCCTTTAGTTGATCAATCATCTCAGCCAGGGACTGGCGCCCCAGGGACTCCACCTCCAGGGTGCCGTCCTTAAGCTCAGAGAGGGCTTCGTGGGCAGCGCCCTGGAAAATTTCGCGAATCCGGTTGATCCGCTGACTGCCCTCCTGTTGGGCCTTTTCCCAGTCCGCCTTAACTTTATACTGCACGCTGTTGGTCATGGTATCCATCCTTACGAGTTACAAATGAATTGGCGAGGAGCGCGGTGCCGGTAGGCCCTAGCCCAGGGTGGTAGCGACCACATCCACCACTTCGGCTGGGGTCTCACCGGTCGGCGATTGTTTGGCCTGGCGCAGGTTGCGCTTCCGATCTAGCAAAATTTGGGCAACTTCGGTAATGGCGATGGTGGCCAGTAGCCCATCATCAACCCATCCTAAAATTGGCATCATATCCGGGGAGATATCCAGGGGGCTGACCAGGTATAGCAGGGTCCCCAGGAGTACTACCCAGCGATATTTAGAGTTACGAACCAGTTGGCGATACCAATCCATAATTGATTGAGTAAACAGCCCCTTTTTCATGGTTATCTCCTTGACGTGAACATCCCTATTTTGTCAGAGCTGCCCTCTTTACACAGGTAGGGAAAACCCTTGGAATAGCAGGGCTTTCCCACCGTCTCGACCGTACCAGGAAGACCGTACTGACCCGTTCGAGGGCCTCGATCTAGGGCTTTTATAGGGCCCGTTTGGCGATGGCCCGCTGGACCAGCCACAGCCCTGCCGCCAGGAGAGAGCCCAGCCCCAGCCAGCCACCGGTTTGGGCCTGACCCTCCAACAGGCACCACCCCCCTAGCCCCCCCAGGCCCAGGGCACAGCCAGCAACGGTGGTTAACATGCCCCGCAGGGCCTGCTGACTGGTGATCACCTGGGCCGCCAGGTCAGTGCCTGGAGGCAGGGCGGTTAGGGTTTTAGCGGCGGACTGAAAGGCGGTGTAGTCCGCCACGGTAACCTGGTAATAGGTGCCTAGATCCCGATCTCGCAGGGTAGGAACACTGTAGAGGCCAAACTGTCGAGCGGCGGCGATCGCTGATCGGATCTGGCGCTGGCTAGCCAGGGGGGCCAGGGCTTCAAATAGCGACTGGCGATAGACCCCGGTTTGAGCCATGGTTAAAATTTGGTCGATCAGTGCGGTGGTGGCGCTGCCCTGGATCTGCATCAGAGTTTCCCTAGTTCTCCTGTTCTGTTTTAACCGATCTTGACGCCAGCGCTACTCCCGGCTGGTCATCGCATCAAGCCGTAGGCCAGCAGGGCACTACCCAGGGGCACCGTCAGGTTATCCAACCCGTAAATGGAGAGGGTCTCCAGGGCGGTGGCGGCGATCGCCACCGCCAGGGCCGTCACCGCTACCTGAGTGCTCCATCCTGCGGTCCAGCCCAAGACCCCCAGGGCCACGCCAAAACTGGCCAGGGCCATGGTAAGACTACCCTCCCAACTTTTTTGACTGCCCCACAGCTGGTAGGGATGACGGCCAAACCGTTGCCCCACCAGGGCGGCTAAGCCATCCCCCCAGGTCATGGTGAGGATACCCAGGGCGGCATACTGGGGTAGGCTAGGGGGCCAAAAGGCCAGGGTCAACAGGCCAATGCTGAGGGCATAGAAAAAGGTGCCTAAACTGTGGCGACCCACCCCATTGATGCCTGGTAAAATCGGGTAGTGATAGGAGAGCAGGGCCACCCCACTGAACAGTACCGAGGCCGCCACCCCCATCCAGGTGGGGGTGTGCAACCACCAGGCCAGCAGAATCACCTGCCCGGCGCCGATGTGGACCACCTTGCGAGTCACTTCCGTGCCCACCCGGGTGTAGCGCCGCAGGCCTTCGGCAAGGGCCCCCACCAGCCCTAGCCAGGCTAAAACCAGTCCAATTTGCAACAGCACGCTGGCCATCATGGCAAGGGAAATCGGTATAGTGGGGTGGGACTTCTAGACCTTACTACACGAACCTCCTATGGGAACATATAAGCGAGTATTACTTAAACTCAGTGGCGAGGCCCTGATGGGGGATCTGGCCTATGGCATCGATCCCCAGGTGGTGGAGGCGATCGCCGCCGAGATCGCCGAGGGGGTGCAGGCCGGCACGGAAACCGCCATTGTGGTGGGGGCAGGCAACATCTTTCGGGGCATTAAGGGGGCGGCTGCGGGCATGGACCGGGCCACCGCCGACTACATTGGCATGATTGCCACGGTGATGAACGCCATGACCCTGCAGGACTGCCTGGAGCGGATTGGGGTTTGCACCCGGGTCCAGACCGCCATTGCCATGCAGGAGGTGGCCGAACCCTATATCCGCCGCCGCGCCATCCGCCACCTGGAAAAAAACCGGGTGGTTATTTTTGGGGCGGGTTCCGGCAATCCCTTCTTTACCACCGACACCACCGCCGCCCTGAGGGCGGCGGAAATTAATGCGGAGGTGGTCTTCAAGGCTACTAAAGTTGACGGAATCTACGACTCTGATCCTAAAATTAATCCGGATGCCCGGCGCTATCGTACCCTTACCTACGGTCACGTGCTCCAGCACGACCTCAAGGTGATGGACAGCACCGCCATTGCCCTCTGTAAAGACAATCACATTCCCATTATGGTTTTTGACCTATCGGTACCCGGTAACATTAAGCGGGCCCTGATGGGTGAGTCGATTGGCACAATTGTAGGAGAGTCCTTTGATGTCAGCTGATGATGTTTTGCTAGAGACCGAAGATCAAATGCAGAAGGCAATTGAGGCCACCCAGCGGAATTTCAACACGATTCGCACTGGACGGGCCAATGCCTCCCTGCTGGATCGTATTGAAATTGAATATTACGACGTGCCAACCTCCCTCAAGGCCCTGGCCAATATCTCCACCCCCGATGCCAGTACTTTGATGATTCAACCCTTTGATGCCAGTACCTTAACCAAGATTGAGAAAGCCATCTCCCTATCTGATGTGGGGCTCACCCCCAACAATGATGGCCGGGTGATCCGACTGAATATTCCTGCCCTCACCGCTGAACGGCGGCAGGAATTCGTCAAAACTGCCCACAAGCTGGCGGAGGAGGGCCGGGTGTCGATCCGCAACCAGCGCCGCCAGGGCATCGATGGCATCAAAAAACTGGAGAAAGCCAGCGAAATTTCCGAAGATGAAGCCCGTGACCTGCAGGAGGAAATCCAAAAGCTAACGGATAAGTATATTGCCAAGCTAGACCAGGCCCTGGCGGCAAAGGAAAAGGACATTACCACGGTTTAGACATGGGGTTGATCACCCGCTAGGACCATCGATGCAAATTCTCTCCGTTGCCCTGCAGAATTTTAAAGCCCACCGGGACCGGTTCTTTGAGTTTCAACCCGGTACCAACGCCATCTGTGGGGAAAACGGTGCCGGTAAAACCAGCATTCTGGAGGCGATCGCCTGGGTTCTCTTTAATCACCAGGGTGACTACGCCAAGGAGGATCTGATCCGCAATGGTAGCGGTAGCGCCCAGGTAACGGTGGTGTTTACCTCTAACCACGACGGTCGCACCTATCAGGTGCAGCGCTGTACCCAGCGAGGCTACCAGGTGTTTGACCCCCAGCTCAATCAACGCCTGCCCTACAGCCGTCTTAAGGATGAGATTTTGCCCTGGTTGCGCCAGCACCTGGGGGTGAGTGCCACCACCAACCTGGCCCAGCTATTCGCTCGCACCGTGGGGGTGCCCCAGGGCACCTTTACCGCAGATTTCCTACAACCCGCTGAGCAGCGTAAGGCGGTGTTTGATGCCATCCTCAAGGTGGAGGACTATAAGCTAGCCTATAAACAAATGAATACCCTGCGCCGCTACGCCGAGGATCAGGTGGAGGCGGTTAAGGCTCAGATTGATCACTATCAGGAGGCCCTGGCCCCCTGGCCGGAGCTTCAGGATCGTCAGCAGCAGCTCATCCAGGAACTCCAGACCAGTCAGCAACGGCTGCAGGAGTTGGGGGTCAGCCTGGCAGACCTGCAGGGGCAGCGCGACCAGCTCAAGGCTGAGGTGGATCAGCAGCAGGCCCTGGAGCGGCAGCGGCAGGATCTGGAACACCAGCGCCAGGCACAGCAGGCCAATCTGGCCCGGCTACAGGGGGCCCTCAGCCAGGCGGCGGCGGCGGTAGCCCAGTGCCAGGCCCAACGCCAGGACTACCAGGGCTACCAGCAGGCGGATCAGGCCCTGGAGCAGTTGGGGCAACGACAGCAGGCCCGGCAACGACTGCAGCAACAGTACCAGACAGTCCAGGCGAGCCATAGCCAAAACCAGACCGAACTGGTCCGGGTGCAAACCCAGCTGGAAAACCTGGCTGCGGCCCAGGCAGAGCTTGACCAACTGCGGCCCCAAATTGCCCGACAGATCGAGTTGGAGCAGGCATTGCAAACCTGGCAGCAACACCAGCAGCAGTTGCTCCAGTTAGCCCTGGAGCGGCAGCAGGTGGCAACCCGCTGTGACCAGTTGGCAGACCAGGTGCAACGGTGGCAGCAGAGCTGCGATCGCCTGCAGCCCCTGGAGGCTCCCGTTGCCGAAATTCCTGCCCTGGAGGCCGACCGCGATCGCCTGCAACAGCAGATCAGTCGCCTGGCCATGGCCCAGCAGTTTGAGGGCGATCTTCGGGCTGTAGTCGATCACAGTCAGGCACGCTGGGGCACCCAGGCCGCCGCCGCCACCGCCCTGATCGCAGACCTCACCCCCCTGCTGGCCACCCTGCCAGCCACCGCCAATTTGACCCAGCTCAGCCGGCACTGGTCCGAGGCCAGCACCGTCTATACCGACCTGATCCAGGCATTAGAAGAGATCCTGGCGGATCTAGCGGACCAAACCGATAGAGCCACCCTGGAGAGACACATCAAAACCCTGGAGCAGGCGCTCCGGCAGCGCTACGCCTGGCGCGGTGAGCTGGCCCAACGCCCTGGCTTACTGGCCCAGTTAGACCAAACCCAACAGGAGCAAGCCCAACTGCAAGCTACCCTCGCCCGCCTGGAACAGCAACTGACCGACACCACCGCCGTGGAAACCCAGATCCAGTCCTTACAAGGGCAGCTTGAGGAACTGGGGCGTCCCCGGGAGAAAAGCCAAATTCTCCAGCGGACCCTACCGAATCCAGGTCAGCTGGAGGCCACTCAGACCCAGCTCTTGGCGAATCAGGTGGCCCTCCAACAGCAGCTCGCCAGCCTGGATCAGCAGCTGGCCACCTTTGGGGACCTGGAGACCGCCCTGGAAACGGAGCAGACCCGGCGGCGCCAGTGTCAGACCGGCTATCATCTCTACCTGCAAAGTCAAACCCTGGCCAACCAGCATCCCCAGATCCAGGCAGATCTGATCGCGGCCCAGGCCACCCTGGAGCAGATCGAACAGCGCTGGCAGGCGGTAGATCAGGCTTACCAGGAGGCCACCACCCGAGTCAACCCAGCGGCGATCGCGGCCCTGGAGAACCGTTACGCCACCCTGCGGTCCGAGGCGGATCAACTGGCGGGCAGCCTACCCCAGCAACACCAGCGCCTAGCCGATCTGGAGCAACAGCTGGCGGGGCTGGCGGCGATCGCCCAGCGGCAAGGCCAGGCCCAGATCGATCTGCAACGACGGGAGCGGATCAAACGCTTCATTAATTTCGCCCGCAAGAGCTATAACGAAGCCGGTCCCCGCATTACCGAGCAGTACGTCCGTAATATTTCCCTGCAGGCCGATCGACTATTTCGAGAGTTAATGAATCGACCTAACGTGGCCCTGCAGTGGACCCGGGACTACGAAATTGTGGTGCAGGAGGGGGCTAATCAACGCCGCTTTGTAAACCTCTCCGGCGGAGAACAGATGTGTGCCGCCCTGGCGGTGCGGCTAGCCCTCCTCAAGGTGCTGGCGGATCTGGATATTGCCTTTTTCGATGAGCCCACCACCAACATGGATCGGTCTCGACGCCAGGGCTTAGCGGAGGCCCTGGGGCGGATCAAGAGCTTTGCCCAGTTGTTTGTGATTAGCCATGACGATACCTTCGAGACCATTACCGAAAATGTCATTTCGGTGGAGCGGCAGGCCAGCTAGGGCTGCTCAAACCAGCCAATTTTTCGAGATCGTGCCAGAATATAACCATTAGTCAGACAGCATAGGGCAGACTCAATAGATAGGCGGTTTGTGGCTGGCCACGACCCGGCCAAGGCCACAGAATAGAGTTCCGCCCAGGCAAGGATTAAGATCCTGGTCAGCGGAGAGTTGAGTCAGTCGATCTTTAAGCGTTAGTTGAACAGCAGGGCACCGTTGGTTAACCTACTCCTTAAAATTAGGCAATTCCTGCGACGCTGGTGGGGGGATTTTACCCTACAGACCCGGCTGATGGCTGGGGCTACCCTGGTGGTTTCCCTGATTACCAGCGGCCTCACCTTTTGGGCTGTTCATACCATCCAGGCCGATGCTCGCCTCAACGATACCCGTTTCGCCCGGGATTTGGGCTTGCTATTGGCGGCTAACGTGGCGCCCCTGGTGCAGGAGGGCGATCGCACTGAACTGGCTCGCTTTTCCTCCAGTTTTTACCAAAGCACCACCAGCGTTCGTTACATGCTCTACGCCGATGAAAACGGCGACATTTTCTTTGGCATTCCCTTTTCCGATACGGCAGTGGAAAGCTCCCTGACCCTGCGGCGCCGTATTCAGATCCCCGAGGGCTATGCCCAAAACACCAATCTACCCCTAGTACGCCAGCATCTCACCCCCGCCGGGGAGGTCACCGATGTATTTGTCCCCCTCAACTACAATGACCAGCAGATGGGCATCCTGGCCCTGGGTATCAACCCTAACCCCACCGTTGTCGCCTCCTCCCATTTGACCCGCGACGTCACCATTGCCGTGTTTGTCTCCATTTGGGTAATGGTGATCCTGGGTTCAGTCTTCAATGCCCTGACCATTACCAAGCCCATTAAAGAGCTGTTGCTAGGGGTCAAAAACATTGCCGCTGGCAACTTTAAGCAGCGCATTGATCTGCCCCTTGGTGGCGAGCTGGGGGAGCTGATCTACAGCTTTAACGACATGGCGGAGCGTCTGGAGCGCTACGAAGAGCAAAATATTGAAGAACTAACCGCAGAAAAGGCCAAGCTGGAAACCCTGGTCTCCACCATTGCCGATGGCGCTATTTTGCTGGATACCGAGATGCACGTGGTCCTGGTCAATCCTACGGCCAGGCGGATTTTTGGCTGGGAAACTCAACGCCTGGACGGAGAGTTAGTGCTTGACCATTTGCCAGCTCCCGTCCGGGTACCCTTAACCCGACCCCTCTTTCAGGCGGTTCAAAGGGAATCCGAGGCCATGGAGTTTACCGTCCCCCTGACAGAACCTAGCTATCGTACGCTGCGAATTTTACTGAATACGGTCTTAGATCAAGCCAGGGAAAATGTTAAAGGTCTAGCCATCACCGTTCAGGATATTACCCGTGAGGCAGCCTTGAATGAGGCCAAGGCTCAGTTTATTAGTAATGTCTCCCACGAGCTACGCACCCCCTTGTTTAACATCAAGTCCTTTATCGAAACCCTGCACGACTACGGTGAGAATCTTAGCGATAGCGAACGTTTGGAATTTCTGGAGACCGCTAACCATGAAACCGATCGTCTGACCCGGTTGGTCAATGATGTGTTGGATCTATCTCGGCTGGAGTCTAGCCGACAGTACGTTATTGATGCCGTTGATATTGCCCAACCGATTGAGCAAACCCTGCGCACCCATCGCCTCAACGCTAAGGATAAACAGATTGAACTAGTTCAATCTGTAGAGCCCGCTCTACCCCCAGTGATGGGTAACTACGATCTGCTGTTACAGGTCTTCAGTAACCTGGTGGGTAATGCCCTGAAATTTACTGAGTCTGGTGGTCAGGTAATCCTGCGAGCCTATAAATTGACCAACTGTGGACACAACGGACAAGGTGCCTGTATCCGCATAGAGGTTTCTGACACAGGTATTGGCATTGCCCCAGAGGATCAGCAGGCGATTTTTGATCGGTTCTTCCGGGTGGAAAATCGAGTTCATACCCTGGAGGGCACTGGTCTGGGGCTTTCCATTGTCAAAAATATTATTGAGAAGCATAGTAGTCAGGTACACCTGATCAGCGAAGTAGGCGTGGGCACCACCTTCTGGTTTGACCTACCAACCTACACTTTTCCTATCCCCTTAGATGTACAGGCCACAGATATACCGATGAAGGTCTAACCCTCCTAGAGCCTGTCTACCCCCTTGCAGATGGACAGGGCTATAATATGGAACCAGTCCTTGCCAATCTATACAAGCTTCACTTTGGCAATGGCGGCGGCTAAGACCTCCGGGGGCTGCACCAGGGCTAACCGCACATAACCTTCACCCGCCGGACCAAACCCCACCCCTGGGGCGAGGGCCACGCCGGTAGTATCCACCAGGTGGGTGCAGAAATCTATAGAGCGATTTTCCCAGGGATCTGGTAGCTTTACCCAGAGGTAGAGGGTGGCCTGGGGTGCCGCCACCGGCCAGCCAATGGCTTGGAAGGCGGCTACTGCCGCATCCCGACGTTGTTGGTAGCTATGGATGGTGTGCTGTACGGTGTCTTGGGGGCCGGTGAGGGCGGAGATCGCCCCCCGCTGAATGGCAGGGTACTGGTTAAAGTCCACGCTGGCTTTTACCTGGCGCAGGGCCCGAATAATTTCGCCATTACCGATGGCGTAGCCAATCCGGAAGCCCCCCATGTTATACGACTTGGAAAAGGAGAAAAACTCCACCGATAGGCTTTTCTGCCGGTCAGCCTGGAACACCGATGGGGCTGGCTGGCCCGTGAAGGTCAGATCGGCGTAGGGAAAGTCGTGGGCCAGCAGGATCTGGTGCCGTTGACAGAAGGCCACGGCCTCCTGCCAAAACTCCAGGGAAGCGGTGGCGGCGGTGGGATTGTGGGGATAGCTCAAGACCAAAAGCCGGGACCGGTCCAGCACCGCCGGCGGAATGGCACCAAACTCAGGTAAAAATTGGCGCTCGGGACGTAGGGGCAGGGTATACACCTGACCACTGGCCAGGTACACCCCGCCGGCATGGGAGGGATAGCCCGGGTCGGTGAGCAGGGCAATGTCACCGGGGTTAAGCACCGCCAGGGGCAGGTGAGCCGTCCCCTCCTGGGAACCAATCAGTAAGAGTACCTCGGTCTCTGGATCGACGGGCAAGCCAAACTTAGCCTCATACCACTGGGCTACCGCCAGGCGAAAGTCAGCGGTGCCAGAAAATAGGCAGTAGCCATGGGTGGAAGGGTCGGGGAGGGCGGTGGCGATCGCCGCCAGCACATGGGGAGCCACGGGCAGATCGGAGGACCCCAGGGAAAGGTCGACCACCGCGTGGCCGGCTGCCCTGGCCCTGGCCTTGGCCCGATCCATATCGGCAAAGACATTGGCTCGCAGAGGGTCAAGGCGCTGGGCAAACTGTATAGGCATCGGCCACCTCCCAGGCAAGGAGAGCTAGAGTTGATCGATTTCTGCCTTCAGGGCCTCCAATTCCGCATCCACCTCGGTGACCTTGGCAGGGGCACTGCTCTCAGGTAAGGATTTGGGTGCCTCGCCAGGCTCCAGTAGTTGGGCCTTGAGGGCCGCCAGCTCGAGATCCACATCACCACCAGCTTCCAGGGCCGCGAACTGGCCCTCCAGGGTGGAGCCCGCCAACTCCGCCGCCGCCTGGGAGCGGGCCTCCATCTGCAGGACCTTTTCCTCCATGCGCTCAAAGGCGGCGCTGGCGCTACTGGTATTCAGACGACTGGTGGTATTTTGGAGCTGCTCATTGGCCTTAGCGGCGCTGGCTCGGGCCTTGAGCATGTCCTTCTTAGTCTTGGCCTCGGAGAGCTTACTTTCCAGACCAATTAAATCCCGCTTCAACTGGTCGACGGTGGTGCTTTGATTATCCAGTTGGGTTTTCAAGGCCAGGGCGGTTTCTGCCTGGCTTTTCTTTCGCACCAGGGCCTGGCGGGCCAGGTCTTCATCACCCTTTTGCAGGGCTAATTGAGCCCGCTGTTGCCAGGTGTTAGCTTCGTTTTGGGCCCGTTCGTACTGCTGTTGCACCCGCTTCTGGCTAGCGATCGCTCCGGCTACAGCCTGACGCATTTGCACCAGGTCTTCCTGCATATCAATAATAGCTTGCTCTAGAATCTTTTCTGGATCCTCCGCAGAGCTGACTGCCGCATTCAGATTGGATCGAACCACCCGGCTCACTCGATCTAGTAGGCCCATGATCTGCTGTTTCCTTTGCTTGCTGGTAATTGCTCGTATGCCATCGTTCTCTCTAGTGTACAGAAACAACTCCTGGATAGACCAGGGGACTGTTCCTAGGGTAGAGAGCGGCGACCGGGCCAGGATCGGGCCACCACCGTTAACAGGGTAATCACAGTGATGGGAATCACAAACACCAGCATGATCTGACTGTAAATCCCCAGGTAGGCATGCTCGGCCGCCCTGAGAATTAGGTAGGTGGCGTAGGCCAGGTAGTAACCCGTAAATAGGATTCCTTCCCAGCGGCGAATGATGTTGCCGGTGGCAAAAATTGGCAGGCAGGCCACCGCCACCGCCACCATCACCGGCAGATCAAAGTTCAAGACAGCGCTGGGTACCGGAATGCCCTCTTTGCCAGCCATTGCGGTTAACCCCAACACCGCCAGAATGTTAAAAATATTGCTGCCGACCACGTTGCCCACCGCAATATCCCGCTCTCCCCGTAGGGTGGCCACCAGGGAGGTGGCCAGTTCTGGCAAAGAGGTGCCAGCGGCCACGATGGTAAGACCAATCACCAATTGACTGACGCCGATCCTTTCGGCAATGTCAATGGCACCGGAGACAAATAACCGGGATCCTAGCACCAGGGCGACCAGTCCCAGCCCCATCACTGCCACATCCAGTAGCCATCCCCAGGGGGGTCTGCCGTTGTTGCCGTATTCGCGATCGTACTCCGCCTTCACCTCCGGGTCAGTTTCTCGACGACTGAGGTAAATCAGAAATAGGGTGTAGATAATTCCCCCCAGCAGGAGCACCACCCCATCCGAGGGTTGCAGACGACCATCCAGGGAAAACAGCACCAGCAGACCGGACACCCCGATCATGATCGGTACGTCCAGGCGGATCAATTGTTGAGCCACCACCAGGGGGGCCACCAGCGCCGATAACCCCAGAATCACCAACACGTTGAAGATATTGCTACCGACCACATTGCCCAGGGCGATGTCAGCCTGTCCGGCCATAGCCGACTGTACACTCACCGCCATTTCTGGGGCACTAGTGCCGTAGGCCACAATGGTGAGGCCAATAATTAGGGGGGAAATGCCGGCCATGCGGGCTAATTGGGAGGCCCCCTTCACCAGGGCCTCAGCCCCTAGCACCAATAGCCCGCCACCCCCAATCAGAGAAAGAATAGTAACTAGCATAAAATCACGTGATCCTGTAGGTATTGCTTTAGCCAGAACCCCGAGGCTAGGGTTAATCAGTTCCATTATCCCCTGGGTAGGCACCCTGGCTCGCTTCCCCCCAGCCCTGTGGGGAAAAGGGATGCTATCGCCTAGCCCTCCATATCCTCCCGAGCCTTGGGTACGGCCTTGGTCAGCACCTCGTGGCCGGTAGTCGTGACTAGCACATCGTCTTCAATGCGAATGCCGATGCCGCGCCAGCGATCCGCTAGGGCGGGTTGACCCTCCACCGGTTCGTAGGTTGGAGAGATATAGAGCCCCGGTTCCACCGTCACCACATTGCCGGGCTGGAAAGGCTGCCAGCTCTTATCTGGGTTGCGCAATACACCGGCATCGTGCACGTCCAGGCCGAGGAAATGGCCGGTACCGTGCATGAAAAAGGCCTTATGTTTTTTCTCTTCGATCAAAGTATCCACATTTCCCTGGAGTAGGCCCAGATCCACCAGGCCCTCCGTCAGGGTGCGGGTGGCGACGTCATGGAATTGATTGAAGGGGGCGCCGGGCTGGATAGCGGCGATCGCCCTCACCTGGGCCTCTAGCACCAGCTCGTAGAGAATCCGCTGTTCCCCAGTAAACCGACCACTGACCGGAAAGGTGCGGGTAATGTCGGCGTTGTAATAGTCGTAGGCGCAACCGGCATCGATCAGCAACAGATCGCCGGCCTGCATCTGCCGTTGATTTTCAATGTAGTGCAGGATACAGGCATTTTCCCCAGAGGCCACAATGGAGGGATAGGCCGGCCCCATCGCCCCCTCCAGGCGAAAAATATGCTCCATCTCCGCCTGAATTTCGTACTCATAGCGCCCCGGCGCAGCAATGGACCGGGCATGGTTATGGGCCTTGGCGGAAATGGCAATAGCCTGGCGCAGCCTCTCGATCTCCTCTGGGGTTTTCACCCGCCGCAGGGTTTGTAGTAACAGCCCGGCATCCTCGATCGCCACGGGCCCGGTGCCCCGCTTATGGTAGGTGGACAGTAGGCGCCGCCAATGGTGCAGGATGGTTTGGTTGAGGGCCTGGTTGTGGCCAAAGTGGTAGTAGAGACGATCGGCCTTCTCCAGGTATTTAGCCAGGTGCTCCTCCAGTTCCCCAATCGGGTAAACTTGGTCAGCCCCGTAATGCTCCTTAGCCGCCTCTACCCCCACCCGATAGCCAGACCAGGTCTCTTTTTCCGGATCCTTAGGACGCACAAACAACACAAAGGGATACTCTTCGTGGTGGGGGGCTAACACCGCCACCGCCTCCGGCTCATTGAAGCCCGTCAGGTAATAGAAGTTACTATCCTGGCGAAAGGGATGCTCCACATCATTGTGCATCACCACCCTGGGGGCACTGGTAAACACGGCGGTACCCCCACCGATGAGGGCCATGACACGCTGGCGACGCTGGGCATAGGAATTGGACATCGGTAATCCCTCAGTAGGAAGGGCTTGGGGTCAGCAGCCTCTAGGCTAGGGGTGCCTGGTAGACCTGGATGCGCATACCCTCGGCGGGTAGATCGCTAGGACGGATTGACAGACTACCACTGGGGGCGCGGGTGATGGGCGTGCCCTTCATGAGGCTCAGGAAGGTGTCTAGGGGTTGCAGGGTGCAGGTGTCGTTGGCGGCGGCGGTACGGTAGTGGGTGGGAATGACAATTTTGGGTTTCAGGGTCTGGATGGCCTGCACCGCTTCAGCGGGGGTATAGGCCTTGTCACCCCCCCCCACCGGCACCAATAACACATCCGGTCGCCCCAGCAGGATCTGTTCCTCAACTCGCAGGGGGGCAGCGGCCCCCCCCAGGTGGACGAAATTAATACCCCCCTGGGTCCATTTCCAGATGACGTTATTACCAAAGCGCCGCCCCCCTTCGCGATCGTGGGCCACTAAAACCCCCTGGATCTTGAGGTTGCCAAATTCGTACACACCCGGCTCACTCAGCACCTTGGGCTGACCGGGGAGATCGTTGAGGTAGCCTTCGTCCAGGAGACGGCTGCTAATCATAACAATGTCCGCCGCCAGGGCCGGAGAGGCAAACCCTGCGGTGCAGCCGAGTGGGCGAAAGGGATTAACCAGGATGGTGTGACCGCCCCCCGTGAAGAGAAAGGCGGTATGGCCCAAACTCCGAAGGGTGACCTGACTACCTTGGGCAAGCACTGAGCCGGTCTGGGCTAGAAAGGCCGTCGACAACCCGAAAACCGTATAGTTAACCAATGTCCGCCGTTTCATAGCCGTCCCTTTGGGTAGTCAATAGGATGTTGATCAGTCCGGCCCAGAAAGCCTCCTGGCCGACCTGTCAAACTACTTCTAGCTAGTTTAGCCTAGGGGCAACAGGGCCAGGCAGGATATTTTATTAGGACAGGGGCCAGAACTCAGAAATCGCTACTAGACCCTGGCATAAAGCTATTTACTCCTCCTGAGCACTGAGCTCCTGATGCCCCTTAGGTAGAGTTGCCGGAACTCAGACCGGTGGGGTGGCAGTGGCGACAGGATGTTGACCGTAGTAGGGCAGCACCTCACGCCAGGGAGGGCGCTGTCCCTGTTGCCAGCCTGAGTAGGCCAGGGTCAGTACCTGGGCCGCCGTAGCCCCCAGGTTGGCCGTGGCGGTGATCATCACCGGGGGCTCAGGGTACTGGGCCAGGGTGTGGGCCCACGCTGGGGGGCTGAGGATCTGCTCGCTCTGCAGGGTCACCAGTCCCCCAGGGGTGGGCTGATAAAGGCCCGTGAATACCTGCTCCCGCTGAGCGGCCATGGCCACCGCCAGAGGACCGGTGATGACCTGCTGTTCTACCTGGGCCTGGGCTATCGCCGCCAGGGTGGACACCCCAAACAGGGGAATCTGTAACTGTTGGGCCAGGGTACGGGCGGTCACCACCCCCACCCGCGTGCCGGTAAATCCCCCCGGGCCCTGGGCTACGGCTAGAAAGGCTAGATCCTGCCAATCGTAGGGTTTAATAAAGTCCATCAGCATCAGGTGTAGGTGGGCGGCCAGATCGCGGCCCAGGTCCCAGGTCTGCTGACGTATGGGGCTACCCTGGGAACCTGGGAACCTGGGTTCCCAGGGTAGGGGACAGAGGGCCAGGCCAAGCTCCGGGCTACAGGTGTGGATGGCCAGAGCAATCATGGCTGACCTGCCTTTCCAGGGAACCTGATCAAGGCAGCCCCCCAAAGGGCCAGGTGGTGACCACAAAGACAATTACGGACACCAGGGCAAGGATAGCCTGCAGGACATTACCCACTAGGGTACCCACCACAATGGCAATACCCACCTTGAGAGCTTGCTGCGATCGCGGCCAAAGCTCTAGATCCCGGCGATGGAGAAATTCTCCCAGAAAGGCTCCCAGCACCGTACCTAACAAAATACCCAATAGCGGGATACCCGTAGGTAGCAAAGGCAGGAGGCCAAACAGCCCTAGAAACATGCCGACAAACGCTCCCACCTGACCCCAGGCGCTGGCCCCTACTCGCTGGGCCCCCAGCACCCCAGCCAGGTAGTCGATCAGCACACTCAAGATCAATGCCACTACCCCCACCCCCAGAGCCCACTTAAGACCGCTAAAACCGGCCACTAGCCCCCAAATCACCATGGCCCCCAACACCAGGGTGATACCTGGCAGGGTGGGAATGATCGCCCCCACCACCCCCACCGCCATTAGCAGCAACAGTAACCCGTAGACCAGGGGATACCAGACCTGGGGAGTGGTCAGAGCCGGAGCTAATTCCGTTGGCAAATTGGTGAGGCGATCACCCAGATGCTTGAGCATATCCGAGAGTCCACCAGCCATCTGGGTGAGGCCCGATAGCATCTGATCAGAAAAGTGGGTGATTTGCCATACCAGATCCCGCCCTAGGGCTAGGCTTGACGAAGCCAGGGGTAAAGAAATTGCCATAATCAACCGGCCCATCAAGTAGGAACTACAGCTTTAGCCATGGGGCTTAGGATAGGCTGAACTCCTAAAAACTAAGATCGGTCGGGCCATTCTGCCGTACCTACCCCGTCGCCCATTCCCAGGTAAACCAGGGAGCAGTAAGCACCCTGAGTCAAAACCCATTCTAAAGCCTGGACAGAAACTCCAACTTGGACATCCTAACTCAAGAGAGCGCCGACAAAGAATAGACCATCCACCAAGAGAGTACTAAACACAGCCCCACTAAAGGCCCACCAGGCCGGTTCCCGAGAGGTGCCCAGGGAAATCACCGTAGCTACCAAAAGAAAGGTGGCCAGGATCACCGCTCGACCAGCCGCCACCTCGGTTTGCAGTCCAGTGGCGGCCCCCTGTAAAATGATTGGGGCCAACTCTGGTTCAGACTCCATCAGCTGACGCCACAACGGGAAAAGATCCATCCAATTGATGTAGAGATCGGTGACGGCAGTACCCAGGAGAGACCCCAGAAAAAAATAGCTACCAACCCTGCCCTGGTTACTTTGCAAACACCAGAGGGCGATCGGTAGGCCAAGGGCCTCAACCGGTAGGTGGACCACTGGCTCCCACCGAAACCAACCCCAGTAAAGTGACCCGGTCAACCAAATCGAAGCGAAGCCGATCAATAAATCTCCCCATAAGCGCCAACCAGATTGCTTGATTAAATAGCAACCCAGTCCTAGCCAGAACCCTGTAATAAGTAGGCTTACCCAAGGAAAGTAACGCACCAGAGGAGCTTGAACAAATACCGGAAAAATGACCAGCCCCAGGGAGGCAAGAAATATCCGAATTTGCAACGTAGACTGGGTCAACCAAGCCTGGGCTGTATTGAGGCCAGGGAACAACTTAGTTAACGGTAGGCTGTAGGTGAAACTCAAGGGATTATGAAAACTTGCTTAATGGTTATTAACATAACATGCTCCGGGGGGGGATTGAGTGCTCAATTCAGGCGCGGCAAAGAAATTCATTGAGAGTCAGGGGAGGCACCAAGAGCCCTTACAATTCTCAGAGGTCAGGGCAAACTTAACCCCATGGTTAGGAGCCATGGGCCACTCTAAAAAATAATTTAAGGTTTATGTCTATGCCTATGAGTTTAGTGCCCTGCTTGGGTCAGGCCCCCTCGGTTATTGCTACCTCTCCGCTGATGGACCAGATCAGTCTGGTGCAGGCCATAGTCATTGGTATTGTGCAAGGGTTAACCGAGTTCCTGCCCATTAGCAGTACTGCCCATGTCAAGATGGTGCCCGTGGTTTTAGGCTGGGGAGACCCTGGTGTAGCCTTTACGGCGGTCATTCAGCTGGGCAGTATAGCCGCTATCCTTTGGTACTTTTGGGCTGATTTGACTGAGGTGTTTGGCGGCATGGTGAAGGCCGGTATCGCTGGCCAGTATAGCTCCCCGGCTTTTCGCCTGGGTCTGGGTATCCTGTTGGGTACTGTCCCCATTATTCTGGGGGGGCTACTGATTAAGGCATTCATTCCCGATTTTGATAACTCCCCCCTGCGCAATAGTTCTACCATCGCCCTGGTCTCTATGGTCATGGCCCTGGTTTTAGGGGCAGCGGAGATCTGGGGTGGACGCCAGCGGGACTTTGCCGCCCTGGGGTTATGGGATGGTCTAGGGATGGGCCTGGCCCAGGCCCTAGCCCTAATTCCTGGAGTTTCCCGATCCGGCTCTACCCTTACCGCTGGTCTATTTATGGGTTTGGAACGCTCCACAGCTGCTCGTTTTTCCTTTCTGTTGGGGGTGCCCGCTATTACTCTGGCGGGGCTGGTGGAGCTGAAGGGACTCCTGGAGGATGGCCTCAGTGGGATTGGTTGGGGACCTCTGCTACTGGGGTTGCTGGCATCGGTGCTATCCTCCTATCTGGCGATTTTCTGGCTGATTCGCTTCCTCAAGCAACACAGCACCTGGATTTTTGTCTGGTACCGCCTGGCCTTTGGCGCCGCCATTTTATTCGCCCTGGCCACGGGCCGGATGGAAAACATTTAGGCGGCTTCAGGTGAAAGCCTTAGGATAGTAAAGCACTCCTTAACTAGCTATTCACTCTGCCATGGGCACTCTGGCCACCCGTCCGGCTCGCATTAGCCGAGTTTTACCTGGTTCCATCGCCGCTGACGTGGGCTTTGAGCCCGGGGATGCCCTGGTATCGGTTAATGGTCACTGCCCACGGGATTTAATTGATTACCAATTTCTCTGCGCAGAGGAGGAGTTGCATCTGGAGGTACTGGATACCCAGGGAAGAAAACATCAGGTCACTATTGAAAAGGAAATTGACGAGGATCTGGGCCTGGAGTTTGAAACTGCTCTCTTCGATGGTTTGATTCAATGCAACAATGCCTGCCCCTTTTGCTTTATCGATCAGCAACCCCCCGGTAAACGTGGCAGCCTCTACCTGAAGGATGATGACTATCGCCTCAGCTTTCTCTACGGTAGCTACCTGACCCTAACCAATTTACTACCCCAGGAGTGGGATCGGATTGCCCAACTGCGACTGTCGCCCCTCTACGTGTCGGTGCATGCTACCGATCCAGGGTTGCGATCGCAACTCCTACAGAATCCCCGGGCTGGCCAAATTTTGGATCAGTTGGCCTGGTTCCAACGCCATCGCCTCCAGATCCACGCCCAGGTTGTGGTTTGCCCCGGGTTAAACGATGGGGCCCACCTGGAGACTACCCTGCGGGACCTGGCCCGCTTTTATCCGGGAGACCTGCCCACGGTAATGTCGGTGGCCGTCGTACCGGTGGGACTAACCCGGTTTCGCCCTGCCCATGATCACCTCAGTCCGGTGACACCAACCCAGGCCCAGCAGGTGGTTGACCAGGTTACAGCCCTGCAGCGGCAGTTTCAGCAGCAGTGGGGCAGCCGGGTGGTTTGGTTGGCGGATGAGTGGTTTTTAATTGCCCAGCGCCCGGTGCCCGCCGCCGCTGACTACGAAGATTATCCCCAAATAGGCAATGGAGTCGGTTCAATTCGCCAGTTTCTAGAGCAGTTTGAGGTGTCTGCTGACCGTTACCTGCAAACGGCGGTTACCCCCTCGCGATCACTAACCTGGGTGGTGGGCAACGCTGTCGAAGTCCCGTTTCAGTCCATCCTAGAACGCCTCAACCAGGTGGAGGGCCTAACGGTAGATCTGGCCGCCCTGGCCAGCCCCTACTGGGGCCGAGAGATCACCGTGACCGGGCTGTTGACCGGTTATGATCTGCTGACAGGTTTATCAGACCAGCCCCTGGGGGAAGCCCTGCTGGTACCAACGGTGATGCTCAAACCCAGTGAGTCGGGCCAGCTCGAGGAGACCCTATTCCTGGATGACATGAGTGTAGTCACCGTCAGTCAGCGCTTAGGGTGCCCAATTATCCCGATTGAAGACAGTGATAGCCTGGTCAAGGTCTGTTGTGGCCCCTTGCCCATCGGTACCTATCATCCGTTGCGATCCGCCCCTGGCTACTGGACTGCCTCCTAGACCCAGTCCAACCTAGGGTGACGTATTTTACTGTGGTCGTAGCCCAATATAACCGGGTAAGGCGAGTCAGACGGCCTACCCAGTCGCTAGATCCTTTGGTCCAGTCTATTACAAGGGTTATAGCCTAAGCTATAAGAGCTATATTTTCCCTGTCTCAGGTTATAGCTACCCCAGATGCCGATATGCTATGTAAGCGGAGTGAAAATTTTTTCACTATGGCCCTAGCCACGGATTACGGGACAGAAACGAGCCAGCACGTCTACCCTGTGAGCGCTTTGACTGATTCGCCTGGTCCTGGGCCTTACTTTGTTCTACGGCTTAACAAGTGCCTTTCCTGAAGTATTTGTGCTAAATATGTCTGACTTACACCGGCACAACTTAATGATTCTTGGATTGGGGCTGACCACAGCGGCCCTGGGTACCCTGCCCGTCAGTGCTGCCCCCCTATCCACCCATGGGCAGTTGCCCGATCCTAGCTACTCCGCCGATCAACAGACTCCCCTAGGATGGCTCCAGGGGAAGACACCCCGGCTATCTGGGGCCAAGCCAGCCCCAGCTCTGTTCATTGCTCAAGGGTCCAACAGCAGGGTGGCAAACTCCCCTGGACTGACCCTGGAACCCGGAGAAGATCCCCTACCCCTGGAAATAGATAGTTCCCCTAACCCACCCCCAGGGGAGGGCGGATTGCCCCTACCCACCGCTCAAGGACCTCGCGATCAAGGGTTTGAAACACCCCCAGATTATTTGCTACCCGGTTCTAATCCTCTGGCTGTGCCAACTCAACCGGAGGAGGTGAAAATTTTAGGTACCCAGCCTATTTCCCTGGGTACAGCGATTGAGTTGGCCTACCGAAATAACGAGGAACTACGGATTGCCCTGCTGCAGTTGGAGCGAACCCAGGCTGGTCTCAGGGCAGAACAGGCCGCCCTCCTACCCACGGTGGATTTGACGGCGGATGTGCAGAATACTAATCAGACCTCCCTGGGACTTGGTAGTGATGAGAGCTTCACCACCCTACGCGGCACAGTGCGATCAGACTACGACCTGGGACTGTCGGGGGAACGATCGGCGCGTCTACGGGCTGCTCAGCAACAGGTGCGCCTAGCCGAACTACGGGTAGAACAAACCCGAGAAGAACTGCGGCTGAATACTATCAACGACTACTACGCTGTACAGCAGGCAATCGCCGAAATTCGCATTAATCAGGCTTTCCTGGATGAGGCCCAACGCAACCTGCGAGACACCCAACTACGGGAGGATGTGGGGGTCGGTACCCGGTTTGATGTGCTGCGTGCCGATGTCCAGGTGGCCAATGCCCGACAAACCCTGACCCAGGCTATTAGCCAACGCCAGATCACCCAGCGCCAGCTAGCCCGTCGCTTAAATATCTCATCCACGGTCGATCTCACCACCCTGGCGGTGGAAATTGCCGGTACCTGGCCCCTTTCCCTGGAGGAAACCATCCTTCAAGCTTACCAAAATCGATCGGAGTTAGAGCAATTTTTGGTGGAGCGAGACCTCAACCAAACCCAGCGACAGTTGCAATTGACCGCTACCCGGCCTAACCTCAGCCTATTTGCCCAGTACGAGCTACAGAGCCTGCTAGACGCCCCCGCTGGCAGCCAGAATAATACTGATGACGGGTTTGCCTTGGGGGCCCGGTTGGCCTGGCGCTTGTTTGATGGTGGGGCGGCTAGCGCCCGGGCCAGCCAGAGCGATCGCGACATCGCCATTGACGAGGCGGAATTTGAAAGTGCCCGCAATACCATCCGAGTCCAGGTAGAGGAGGCCTATTATACCCTACAGGCCAACCAGGCCAATATCACCACCGCTAACCTGGCGGTTAAGCAGGCTACCGAAGCTCTAGATTTAGCCAATCTCCGCTTTAATGCTGGGGTCGGCACCCAACTAGACGTACTCAGCGCCACCCGGGAACTCACCCAGGCCCAGGGTAACTTAGTGCGGGCTGTGCTCGACTATAACCGGGCCCTGGCGCGGCTGGAACGCTTTGTTAGTAACCTGGGGGAGGCTGGGTAAAGACTCCATCGGCCTACTGGCTATAGGAGAATCCAGGTAATACCCAGACGGAGAGGTCGGCGGCGTAATTCTGGACACAGATCTTAGCTTGGGCGGCAGCTAGGCTACGCTGAACCCGCTAAAATAGACCTATATCAATACTGCTATCCCCCTGAGTTAGTTCCAAAACTTCCCCTACTATCCCTATGTTTGAAGCCCTTTCTGATCGCCTGGAATCTGCATGGAAGAGTCTGCGGGGCCAGGACAAAATCAGCGAATCCAACATCAACGATGCCCTACGGGAAGTTAGGCGCGCCCTCCTGGAGGCGGATGTTAACCTGCAGGTGATTAAGGAGTTTGTGGCCCAGGTCAAGGAAAGGGCCCTGGGGGCGGAGGTGGTGAAGGGGGTCAGCCCTGACCAACAATTCATCAAAATCGTCCATGATGAATTGGTGAAACTAATGGGGGATACAAACGTACCCCTGACCCAAGCACCCACTGCACCCACGGTTGTCCTGATGGCGGGGCTACAAGGCACGGGTAAAACCACTGCCACCGCCAAGCTAGCCCTCCACCTGCGGAAACAAAACCGCAGCACCCTACTGGTGGCCACCGATGTCTACCGGCCAGCGGCGGTGGATCAACTGATTACCCTGGGCAAACAAATTGATGTGCCGGTCTTCGAGCTGGGTACTACGGCTAACCCGGTAGACATTGCCCGTCAGGGGGTGGAGCGGGGCCGGCTCGACGGGGTAGACACGGTGATTGTGGATACGGCGGGGCGCTTACAGATCGACCCCAAAATGATGGCGGAATTGGCTGACATTAAGGCCGCCATTCAACCCCAGGAAGTGCTGCTGGTGGTAGACGCCATGACCGGTCAAGAGGCCGCTAACCTGACCCGCACCTTCCACGAAGAAATTGGCATTACCGGCGCCATCCTCACCAAGATGGATGGTGACGCCCGGGGGGGAGCAGCCCTCTCGGTGCGACAAATTTCGGGCCAGCCGATTAAATTTGTAGGGGTCGGAGAAAAGGTAGAAGCCCTCCAGCCCTTCTATCCCGATCGCATGGCCTCCAGGATTTTAGGCATGGGGGATGTACTCACCCTGGTGGAAAAGGCCCAGGAAGCCGTTGACATTGCCGATGCCGAAAAACTTCAGCGTAAAATTCTGGAGGCAGAATTTGACTTCGATGATTTCCTTAAGCAAATGCGCTTTATGAAAACCATGGGTTCCCTGGGGGGCATCATGAAGTTAATCCCCGGCATGGGTAAGCAAATTTCCGGCGAAATGCTGGAGCAGGGAGAGGTCCAGCTAAAACGCTGTGAAGCCATGATCAACTCCATGACCCGGGAGGAACGCAAGAACCCTGGCCTGTTGGCTGGTTCTCCAGGTCGCCGCCGCCGGGTTGCTGCGGGCTCGGGGCGGGCTGAGCAAGACGTTGGCAAGCTGGTTAGCGACTTCACTAAAATGCGATCGCTGATGCAGCAAATGGGGCGGGGTGGCGGTTTCCCTGGTATGGGAGGAGGACTGCCTGGCATGGGGGGGATGCCTGACTTCGCTGGCATGATGGGCGGTGGCAATCCCCCGGGTCAACGGGGTAGCAGTTCTAAAAAACCAAAGAGCCAAAAAAAGAAAAAAGGATTTGGTGAGCTTTAAGGCTTTCGCTTTTCCGCCTCCTCTAGGGCCCGCTGCTTATTGGCGCTATAAACCGCTATCCGATCCTGGGCCACTGCATAACGGCTATCACTAGCTGGCACCTGGGCCATCAAATCAGCGGCCCGCTGCCAGCGCATTGCCAACTCTAACCACTGATCTACCGTTGTAGAGGATCGACCATCCTCAACAGACTGTTGGGCAATCCGGACCGCCATCACAAAGGGATCTTGCTGGGGAGAGGCAAGGGGCTCGTCTGACTTTGACTGGGTCGTGGAGAGGCTATCGCCCCGGGAAGGAAACTTGAAATTGAGGCCGTAGCGCATCCAGTTCTTCGTGGTCCACCCCACCAGCAGCAGGAACAGAACCAAGCTCGCCCCCCCCACCAAACCTCGCCAAAAGGCCATCCGATTAGCGGGAGATGAGGCTGGAGATTGCGTGAATAACTGCGGTTGCCGTGGTTGGTTTAAATCTTGCCAAAATCGCACCAGGGGGTTAGGTTGTCGCAGGGTAACTCGCTCAAACCAGAGTAAATTGCGGTTAGGATCGCGCTTAATATCGTCTAACCAGAGAAGTTGCTGTTCCTGTACAATGCGGCCATTGATATTAACCTTGCTAATACCTCTGGGGCTGACCGATTCCAGTACCTGTTGCACCTCTGACACCACGGTCTTTTGCTCTAGTTGATTCGCAGTAGGGGCTTCCACCAGGAGTTGTAGAACGCCGTGATCCTGGACGGCTCGAGTACGAATACCGCTTTCAGCGAAGTGGTTATTCAAAAGCTGAATAATCGCGGCAATACTTCCCTGGCGAGCCTGGAGGTTAATATCATTAATGGTTGAGGACATAAGCTGAAACCAAAAATTAACGCTAGCAACTAGCGCTGAGGTATTATACCAAGGCTTTCT
Source organism: Leptolyngbya sp. (assembly GCA_040381765.1). GTDB lineage: Bacteria > Cyanobacteriota > Cyanobacteriia > Phormidesmidales > Phormidesmidaceae > Nodosilinea. The sequence goes on along the minus strand of JBEIGU010000001.1, from coordinate 49,219 downwards.
GACCTGGGATCAGACAACTTAGGGGGTATGTAACAAGTCCTTCATAGCAAATCCTTAAATTCTGCCATTGCCCCCAAGCGCTGCACCGCCTTTTTAATATCCTGGGTCCGGTCCTTGTGGACCACCAGGGTAGCCTTACCATCCCGCACGATGACGATATCTGCCAAGCCAATGGTAACCACAACCTCCTCCGGATCCGCGGCGTAGACGATACTATCGGTGGTATCCACGGCCAGATGGTGGGCTAAATCCACGTTGGGCTGGTGGGGTTGCTTCAGCAGACGCTCCACCGCATTCCAATCCCCCAGATCGTCCCAACCAAAAGCCACAGGCATAACATAGGCCCGATCAGTATGCTCCATCACCGCGTAGTCAATACTGAGCTTGACCAGGTCAGGGTAAGCCTCTACCCCCGCCGCCAAAATCGGTTCCATCAGGTGGGGAGCGTGGGTCTGCAGTTCCTTGATCATAGTTTCCGCAGAAAACACAAACATGCCGCTATTCCAACTAAACTTGCCGCTAGCGATAAAGCTGGCAGCGGTAGCGGTATCGGGCTTTTCTGTGAAACGAGTCACCTGGTAAGCTGACAAACCTCCGTACTGACCCACCGCTTTCCCTTGTTCGATGTAGCCATAGCCGGTGGCTGGGTAGCCAGGGGTGATGCCCAGGGTGACGATCGCCTGCCGATCAAGGGCCAGGTCGGCAGCGGCAGTCAAGGTCTGGCAAAAACTGGCTTCATCAGCAATCCAATGATCGGCAGGGAAAAAGCCCACCAGCGCCTCCTGACCGTGACGCTGGGCAATCTCAAGGGTAGCCCAGGCCACCGCTGGACCCGTATCTCGCCCCACTGGCTCCACCAGCAGATTAGCAACGGGAAGTTGGGGTAGTTGTTGCCGCACCTGGTCTGCCAGGTGGGCCGCCGTTATCACCCAAACTGACTGCCAATCCCCAGCCAGCGCCACTAACCGATCAGCGGTGGTTTGCAGCAGGCTGCGATCACTACCATCTAAACAGAGAAATTGCTTAGGGCGAGAGAGGCGACTAACAGGCCAGAAGCGCTCGCCCTTACCACCGGCCAGAATAACGGGAACCAAGTTAGCCATAGCACTGCCTGGGCATTACCCACAGAAAATTAATTATATTGTTGTCATCCTATCCCGAGGAGGGCAGAATAGGAGCAAGAATAGCTTAATATTGGTTAACATAATTTTTGATGGATTGGTTTGACCCGGACCACATCAGATTATGTCTATCCCCTAACTGCTCAGATTGATTCGGGCTGCTAGGCTATCTTAAACGCAGTTTCTGTGGGTATTGAGGAGTGACATCAACTAAACAGACATCCCAATTGCAGGCCTCCTCCGATGAGGAAAGAGGTGTTGATTACTCCGTAAGTCATCCGAGTCCCCTTAAGGCTGATGCCCCCTTTAAATCAACCCAGGTTAGTTCGCTGTACCCGCAGCGATCGCCCTTCAGACGTGGTCTTAACCTGTTGCTCTGGAGTGCAGCGTTCCTGGGAACGGCTATCGTGTCAGCGTTGATTGGAGCAGGGGGAGCTCTGCTATTGCCCCTCCCTCAGTCCGCTGCCCTAGATCGTCCTTCCCTCGGCATTGGCGACCTGTGGCGAGCCGGATTTCGATACCAGGTGACCCGACCGATCAACATTTTAGTGATGGGTATTGATGAGGTGCTAGATGCCCCAGTCCAATCCCAAGCTACCTTTGGGGGCCGTACCGATACCCTATTGCTGGTGCGGATCAACCCCCAAGACAACACCTTAAATGTGATGTCTATTCCCCGGGATACGCGGGTACAGATTCCTGGCTACGGCATGGCTAAGATTAACGAAGCGAATGTGGACGGTGGCCCAGAGTTAGTGGCTCAAACTATTGCTGACAATCTCGGCTATGTAGAGATTGATCGATACCTACGGATAAATACTGGCGCCTTTAGGGAGATTGTTGACTTAATCGGGGGCATAGAGGTTTATGTGCCCAAGCGCATGGTGTATAGCGATAACACCCAAGATTTACATATTGATCTTTATCCTGGCTGGCAGACCTTAAACGGGGATCAGGCAGAACAGTTTGCTCGCTTTCGCAAAGACAACAACGGCGATATTGGTCGGGTTCAGCGCCAACAGATGCTACTTAAGGCCTTTCGAGACCGTCTCACCAATCCCACCGTCATTTCCAAGTTACCCCAGGCCATTCGGGTAGGCTTGCGCTACGTTGACACCAACCTGACCCTGGAGGAAATGCTAGCCCTAGCTAACTTTGGCCTCGCCATCGAACCCGAGAATTTACAAATGGTGATGCTCCCGGGCCGTTTTAGTCAGCCCTCCGAGTTTCAGGCCAGCTATTGGCTGCCAGACTGGAACTCAGCCGCCACTATTCTACAAAAATTTTTCCAAACCGATGGGATTAGTATCTACGCTGACAACAGCAGTCATAGTTCTGGTCTAGATTCACAAATAGCTGTGCAAAATGCCTCTGGTGACGAGGGGGCGGCTGTGGCGGTCGCAGATTATTTACGTAGCAATGGCTTCCCTAATGTTTACCTGATCGAAGATTGGTCAGATACCCTGGACAAAACTGAAATTATTGCCCAGAAGGGTGACCTTGACAGCGCTAAGACCATCGGTAGCGTAGTTGGGTTAGGTCAGGTTTTTTCAGAATCCACTGGACACCTGGAGTCAGACATTACCCTACGGGTGGGACGGGATTGGCTAGACTCCCAACCCTAGGTTTAACTCAGTGAACTCCAGCCTAGGGCAGGACAGATTATGATTGAAGCAGGTATAGTCAGGTAGTCCTTTCCGTTAGATTAGATTTGACGGACACACCGATGCACAGATTAAGGAGACGCCAAAGGGCATGGGAAAAGTAGTTGGCATCGACCTGGGCACCACCAATTCAGTTGTTTCTGTCATTGAAGGTGGCAAACCGGTGGTGATCGCCAGTGTTGAGGGCATGCGTACCATCCCTTCAGTGGTGGCCTTTAGCAAAGAGGGAGAAAGATTGGTGGGTCAGATGGCTCGACGTCAGACCGTCCTCAATCCTCAAAATACTTTTTACGGTGTTAAGCGGTACATGGGGCGCAAGTACAGCGAGTTAGATGCTGCTTGCAAACGAGTTTCTTATACAATCCGGCGAGACCAGGCGGGTAACGTCAAGATTCGTTGTCCCCGGCTGGAGAAGGACTTTGCTCCAGAGGAGATTTCCGCCATGATTCTGCGCAAGCTGGCGGAGGAAGCCAGTCGTTATCTGGGTCAACCCGTAACAGGAGCGGTAATTACCGTACCCGCCTATTTTAACGATACCCAACGCCAGGCAACCCGTAACGCTGGACGCATTGCTGGGATTGAGGTACAGCGCATCCTTAATGAACCAACGGCAGCGGCCCTGGCCTATGGCTTAGATCAGGGTTATAACCAAACCATCCTGGTGTTTGACCTGGGAGGCGGCACCTTTGACGTCTCCGTCCTGGATGTCAACGATGGGGTGTTTGAGGTGCGATCCACTGCCGGTGATACCCAACTGGGGGGCTCAGACTTTGATCAGAAAATTGTTGACTGGTTGGCGGATCAGTTCCTTGAAGGGGAGGGCATAGACCTGCGCCAGGACCGGCAAGCCCTACAACGACTGATGGAGGCGGCGGAAAAAGCCAAGATCGAGCTCTCTGGGGTGACCACTACCGAGATTAGCCTACCTTTTATCACTGCTAGCCAAGATGGCCCCAAACACCTAGAAGCTTCCCTTAGTCGATCCCAGTTCGAGCAACTCTGCGGCGATTTGGTAAGTCGACTGCGGGGGCCATTGAAACAGGCCTTAGTGGATGCCAATCTAGGTCCTAACGATATCGATGAAGTGGTGCTGGTGGGTGGAGGTAGCCGCATGCCCATGGCCCAGGAATTGGTGCGATCTTTAATCGGATTAGAACCCAGTCAAAACGTCAATCCCGATGAAGCAGTGGCGATCGGGGCAGCAATTCAAGCTGGTATCCTCACCCAGGAAGTACAGGACATCATGCTCCTGGATGTCACCTCTCTATCCTTAGGGCTGGAGACTATTGGTGGAGTGATGAAAAAGGTGATTCCCCGCAACACCACCATTCCTGTTCGCCGTTCTGATATTTTTTCTACCTCTGAAAACAATCAAACCTCTGTGGAGGTCCACGTGCTTCAGGGAGAGCGGGAAATGGCCGCCGATAATAAATCCCTGGGGCGATTTAAATTGATGGGCATTCCCCCTGCTCCCCGGGGGGTTCCCCAGGTGTTAGTATCCTTTGATATTGATGCAAACGGCATTCTACAGGTATCCGCCATGGATAAAACCACAGGCCGGGAACAGAGCCTGACGGTGCAGGGGGCAACCAACCTGGAGGAAAGTGAAGTACAGCGGATGATCCAGGAGGCGGAAGAGTACGCCGAAACCGATCGCCTACAGCGGGAACGGGTGGAAAAGCGTAACCGAGCCGAAGCCCTCACCTTCCAGGCAGAGCGACTATTGCGGGAAGTCGCCTTGGACTTTGGCATGCAGTTTGCCCGCGATCGTCGCCGTCGCATCGAAGGACTTGTCCAGGAACTGCGTGACTACCTGGAACAGAGCGATGAGCGGGGCATTGACATGACCCAGGTTGATCTCCAGGACGAACTCTACGATCTCAACCGGGAAGCTTATCTCTACGAGGCAGAAGATCAACCCGAGGGCGGTATCTTAGGGCAGATTGGCAACACCCTTAAGAAAACCTTTTCCTTTGATGACGACCTAGAGCCTCGCCCCAACTATGGCTACTCAGGCTCCTCTTCCTGGGGCAGTTGGGATGAGGATTGGGACTACGACAACCGCAGTCGAGGCAATTCCTCTCCTTTTCGCCAGGGGTCTGGCTATGGCGAACCTCCCTACGGGGATGCTGATTACGACAGGCGTAGCCCGAGTCCACCATCCTACGATAACCGCCGCCAACCCTTCCGGGATCAGGACTATGGTAATCCTAGGGAGAGCCAGCCAGGCTATGACAACTCTCCCTACGGTCGGAACCCTGGCTATGGCTACTCCGGTTACCCAACTTCTAGCCAGGGGACTAGTAACTACCCTGAGGCTAAAGTTCCAGGGTATAGTCAATCTCCTTCCTCCTCTATATCAGACTCTTTGCGCTCGGCCCCTCGGTCAAAGCAGGTGAATCGAGACGACGACACGCCTCCTACTCCACCCATCGAGGATGACCCAGGGGGCTTTACTAGCCAACCCAAATGGGATGATGACCCTTGGAATCAGCCTCCTACGGAGCCTGGGAAAGACCTCTGGGATGATGATACCCCTCCGCCCCGTCGCCGACCACGCCAGCCCGATTCTGACTACGATAGCAATTGGGGCAACCAAAACCAATGGTCCTAGCCTGGCCTTTCTAGGTCTTAGGTCCTTTATCTGGGAAGGGGCAACCCGGGGACCCAAGTGGCGCTGGTGTAAGGATCCAGACCTCTCAAGCCAAGACAGAACTAGGCACCAATGTAGTGTCGCTAATACCTCAGGGAATTGATCGCAAACACCAAATATGCAAAACTTTCGGAACTATTACGAGATTCTGGGAGTTTCCAGGAAAGCCGACGGCATAGCAATCAAGCAGGCCTACCGTAAATTAGCCCGTCAGTACCACCCGGACCTGAACCCCGGAGATCGGGCTGCCGAAGAGCAGTTTAAGCTATTGGGAGAGGCCTATGAAGTGCTCTCCGACTCGGAACGACGAGCCCAGTATGAAAAATTCAGTCAATACTGGAGACAGCAGGGTTTTACCACTAGCCCAGGCTACGACGACGATAATCCGATCATCCCTGAAGAACGGGCCAGCAACCGACTCTCCCTGGAGGATTTTAACTTTGGTCAATTTCTGGACTTCAACAGCTTTATTGACCAACTACTGAGCCGACAGGCACCCTCCGCGACCTACCGGGGAAGCCCTGACCCTGATCAGCCCCCCCAGGGGCAGGGTCGAATCAGCAGTGATCGGCGTCGGCGAGATGCGGAAGCCAACTTGACCATCCCATTAGAAAAGGCCTTCCGGGGGGGGCGAGAGCGGATTCGACTAGAGGATGGCCGTTCTCTGGAAGTCAATATGCCGGCTGGCATGGTCACCGGTCAACGAATTCGTTTGCGTGGTCAAGGCATCGGTGGTGGCAATCTTTACCTGCGAATTGAAGTAGAACCCCATCCTTTTTTTCAATTACAGGGCAGTGATATCCTCTGTCGGCTGCCCATAACTCCCAGTGAGGCCGCCCTGGGCAGTACTATTGAGGTGCCAACCTTGGATGGATCCCTGCGCACCACCTTACCCCAGGGTGCCCAGACAGGACAATTGGTGCGTTTAGTAGACCGGGGCTACCCGATTGGACAGAATCAGCGAGGCGATCTGTTACTGGAACTGGAGGTGGTGGTACCCCCTAGCCTCAGCGATCGGGAAAAAGCGATCTATCAAGAACTACGACAGATAGAAACCTTTAATCCAAGACAGGATCTGGGTCGCCGTTAGCAAGGTAACATTTAGCTCATTATTAACATTAAAGCTTCTATCAAGGCGGAGTGAGAGTGGCAGATTTCAGATCGTCCACTGTACAATACAAAGAGGCGGAGACGAAAGTTTCCGTTCACTCCTCACACCACATTTCGCCTGAGTTAATTAACTCAGGCGCTTTCTTTAGGGGTTAAATTGGTCAGCTACAGCTATACCAGTCAGCCAAAGACATCGAGTCAGGCTTTGGGCCTGGTGCAACGGCGTATAGAAAAATAATGTCCCAATCTTGTCCTAATCAAACCGGCAACCGCTAATGTCTCAATCTGTTGCCGATCAGCCCAAATGGCTTCTTTTTGGCTATGGTAAAATTGGGTGTGTTTAAGCAAGGAATACTAGGCATGGCAGCCGCTGAGGTTACTGAGGTTACAAACTCTACGTTTAAGCAAGAAGTACTCGAAAGCAAAACACCCGTTTTGGTAGATTTTTGGGCGCCCTGGTGCGGGCCCTGTCGCATGGTGGCACCTGTGGTTGAAGAAATCGCTGTACAGTACGAAGGCAAGGTTAAGGTCGTCAAGGTTAATACTGACGAAAATAATGATATAGCTAGCCAGTATGGTATTCGTAGCATTCCTACGTTAATGATCTTTAAAGATGGTCAGCGGGTTGACATGGTGGTCGGCGCCGTACCCAAAGCGACTCTGGCTAGTACCTTAGAAAAGCACCTACCGCCTCAAGATGTGAAATAGTCCAGATCAGCGTCCTTCAGTTGTCACCCGCCCTAGTAGGGTGGGTGATAGTTTTTTTGACATCATATAGCCTCTAGGAAGGCAAAGGTCTAACTATAGCCAGTTGAAAATGCCTAACCAGATTCACTTTGATAAATGCATGGTGTTCTAGGCATTCTGGCTAAAGCCATTAAAAGTAGCTTAGCAAAGGGCCCTCTAATTCTAGATAAAATAGGATGCTGCCACTGAAAGGCGTTTATGGTATCTCCTCTGTCTAACTTACCGGTCGACATTCAGGCTGATTTGATTGCCCTGCTTGAGCATCTCCCCTCAATGGAGCATGGCAAGCTGATCCGTCAGGTATTAGAGACTATTTTGCGGATGATGGAACGGGAGGCCGATCGCCTCGATTGGAAGATTCTCAACCATGCCCTACTAGACATGGAACAGGGATTCCAAACCTTCTATCCTTACCGCCATATCCGTAAAATTACAATTTTCGGTTCTGCTCGCATAGCGGCTGACCATCCCGACTATGAGCTGGCTAAGCAGTTTGCCCAAGCGATTACCCAGGCTGGTTTCATGGTCATGACCGGGGCCGGGGGCGGCATTATGGAGGCGGGCAATTTGGGAGCCGGCCATGATCAATCCTTTGGCCTCAATATTCAACTGCCCTTTGAACAGGGGGCTAACCCAATAATGGCGGGCAATGCCAAGTTAATCGACTTCAAATACTTCTTCACCCGTAAGCTCTTTTTTCTACGGGAAAGTGATGCCCTGGCCCTATTCCCTGGCGGATTTGGCACCCAAGACGAGGCCTTTGAATCCCTCACCCTGATCCAAACTGGCAAGGCAGACCCGATGCCGATCGTTCTGGTGGATCATGCCGGGGGTACCTATTGGCAGGGCTGGGATACCTATATTCGCACCCATCTGCTCAGCCGGGGTTTAATTAGCCCGGACGATCCTAGCCTGTATACCATCACGGATACCGTTGAGGAGGCCTGCCGGGTAATTAGTGATTTCTACCGGGTTTACCATTCCTGCCGCTACGTTGGCGATCGCCTGGTAATTCGTCTCAAGGGGGACCTGTCCGACAACGCTGTAGCCATCCTCAATGAGGAATTTGCCGACATGCTGGATCGGGGTGCCATCGCTAAAACCGCTAGCCTACCGGAGGAGCGCAATGACAAAACCGTGGCCCTACCCCGCCTGGTGATGGACTTTAACCATCGCTCCTTTGGCCGTTTACACCAGTTCATCCGGCGGCTCAATCAGCTAGGGGGATATCGGCCGGAGTTGGAACACCCAGAACAAAAGTAACGCTAAACAATTCCGTTACAGGGATCAGAAATCACAGTAGGGTTTGTGGTCCACTTAGATAATTGAGTAAAGCCAACTCAACTAGGCGGTATCAGCCTTCCTGAGCCAGGTCATCCTTTATCTGATCCGTTGTCGAACAATGGAGCTAAGCGGATTCGAACCGCTGACCCCTTGAATGCCATTCAAGTGCTCTACCAACTGAGCTATAGCCCCAACCGGGTTATCGACGCATTAACAATAGTCTCGCAAGGGGGGCGATCGCGTCAACCCCAATTTTTTCCTTAGGGATGGTCTGGGGAGCGGCTATCCGCGCTAGAGTCAAACAGAATCTATGTTTTCCTAGGCAATGGCAATGGCATTTCCCACCTCCTCCGGTTCCGATGACCTGGACCCAACCGCAGTCGAGGACATTCTCCTCCAACTGCGCCGGAAACAGGGTAGCTGGGTAGACTGGGCCCAGGGTTGTCAAGCCTTACACCGATCGGGGCTCAACCCTCAACAAATCTTTGAAGAGACTGGCTTTGAACCCATCCACCAAAACCAAATTATGGTGGCGGAGCAGGTTTACCAATCTCTGCTGAAGGGTGGGGTGGCAGCCGCCACCCAGGCCCACTTTAACCAACGAGGCAGTGATTGCCTCTACGAGCTGCGCCTGCTCTCCCAGGCTGATCGGGCTAGTACCGCCGAATTTGTCCTGCGCCACGGGTTGGATGTTGATCAGGTGCGGGAACTGGTAAAACCCATCAAAGAGTATGCCTATCGTCGCCAAAACCAACCGGCCTTTGGGGATTCACCAGGGGATGCGATCGCCTTTCATTACTGGAACCTGGCCCGCCAAAAGGCGGATCTCCAGGATCGGTCTCGCCTGATTGCCCAGGGGTTACGCTTTGCCGACAGCCCCAGTGCCCGTCAAGAGGTTGAGAAGCTCCTGACGGACTTTACCGTCGTTAAGCCCCAACCCACCCCGCTACTACCCCTCTACCGGCTGGAAAGCGATGGCGAGCTACCCCGGGTAATTCCGGTGGTCGGTAACATGCCCCTGACGGTGGAGGACCTCCAGTCCGTCCCCCTGGCCCTACCCCAGGAGCCCTTTGGCCTGGTAAGTTTCTCCGGGGTAGGCGCATGGCTAGCGGTACCCGGTTGGCAGGTGATCTTTAGGGCGGAAGACCCGGTGGGCCTGCTCACCCAAACCCACCAATTACCCAACTACCCCCCTGAAGCCACAAATGAACCTGTGTTAGTGGTGGTGGACAGATCGGAACGCCAATGGAGGGATGATAGCTACTTCTTGGTGGCGGAAGCTGACCAACTCCAGCTGATCTGGAGCCCTACCCCCATCACCACCTCGATTTTCGGTCAGGTGATAGTTATCCTCCGACCTAAGCGGGTGCTGGATGAAAACTATAACCGGGAACTTTGGCAGCTGGATGAGTAGCCTATTTCTCTAATCTCAGCCTTTACCTCGCAAGATATCCATCTTAGGAGTTGCCATGCCCTTGGAACGTCGTCTATCTCGGTCCATGTTTCTGGATCACCAGCTAGTAGAGCTACGCCAGCTATGCCTCACCGCTGAAGGGGTCTTTGAGCCGGGGCAGTACCTGGCCAGGGATCTGCCTGATATCGCTTTTACTATGGGTTTAGTGGAAGCCCTACCGTCTCCCTCAGGTCAGGATTCCAGGGTTGAAGGCCCATACCCCTCGACTAGCTGAGGTAGCTATTCCTGTCAGGAAAGATGGTCCTCAAGCCCCTTCTATTCCGGATGGCCGTAGCACCCATGAAGCGGTACAGGAGGATCTATGATGTTGACGGTACTCCGTGTCTGGTGCTGAGAGATTAAAACTGGTCCATGGCTATGGCCAGCTCTGGGATGATTTGTTAACTGACTGTTTCTAATTGCATAATCGGATTCACCTCCCGCCTAATCCTTATTGGGTCACCTACCCTATGCAGATTACCTACGATCCTGACCGCGATATCCTGCAAATTGCCTTTAATAATCGCGAGGTGGGGGAAACCGCCCGGATTTCTCCAAACCTCATCCTTGACTACGACGATGACGGGTTAATTGTGGGCTTGGAGATTCGTCAGGCCTCTCACCGGGTAGAAAGCCCCCTTTCGGTGACCTACACCATCGGACCGGCCAATCTGGACAAACCGCCGATTTAGCCCAACCGAGCCCTGACAAAGGCTTCCAGGCGATCCATACCCTCCAGGATCACCTCCATGGAGGTGGCGTAGGAGAGACGAATAGTGCCTTCGGTGCCAAAGGCGATACCAGGAATGGCCGCCACATACTTCTCATCCAATAGCTGGGTGCAAAACCCGAGGGAGTCCATGGCTAAGGGCTGGATGTCGATATAGAGGTAGAATGCACCCTCCGGTTGACCACAACTGAAACCAGGGATTTGGCGGCAACGCTCCAGCATCACCTGACGGCGTTCAGCAAAGGCACGACCCATGGTCGCCACGCAGTCCTGGGGGCCCTGCAGGGCAGCGATCGCCCCGTACTGGGCAAAGGTACAGACGTTCGAGGTGCTATGGCCCTGAATGGTGCTGACCGCCTCAATTAAGGGCTGAGGTCCGGCCAGGTAGCCTACCCGCCAACCGGTCATCGAGTAGCCCTTGGCAAACCCGTTACTAATAATAGTGCGTTCAAAGGCAGCGTCGGAGACCGCACCAATGCTGAGGTGGGTGGCACCATCGTAGAGAATTTTTTCATAAATTTCATCAGAAACCACCCAGATATCGGCCTCAACCACTACCTCGGCCAGAGCCCGGATCTCCTCGGGGGAGTAGACCATACCGGTGGGGTTGGAGGGGGAGTTAAGGATAAACAGCTTGGTTTTGGGGGTGATGGCCTGGCGCAGCTGATCGGGGGTAATCCGGTAGTTCTGGGCAGGGGTGGTGGGCACCAGGACCGGGGTTCCCCCAGCTAGTTTTACCATTTCTGGATAGCTCACCCAGTAGGGGGTGGGAATAATTACCTCATCCCCCGCCTCGATCAAGGCCATGATCAGCCCATAGAGGGAGTGTTTACCACCGTTGGTGACAATCACGTTCTCGGGGCCGTAGCAGAGGCCGTTCTCCTGTTGCAGCTTATGGGCGATCGCCTGCCGCAGGGCCGGCTCGCCAGCGGCGGGGCCATAGCGGGTCTTACCCTGATCTAGGGCTGTCTTAGCCGCCGCCTTAATGTGCTCGGGGGTATCAAAATCCGGCTCCCCGGCGCTGAAGCTACTCACCGGTAAACCATCGGCTTTCATAGCCTTAGCCCTAGCGGCAATGGCCAGGGTAATGGAGGGGGTAACGTGGCTAACGCGACTGGCTAAATTGAGGCGGGGCATAGGGCTGGGGTTCCGGCAAACCAACATCTCACCTAGCGTAGATCGTTCTGAACCTCCTGATCGCCTTTTTCATGACATGCCAACATTCCCCCAGGGAACAGCCCAGGTTTCCAGGGAGGCGGGGTTTAGATAAACTAGGAGATGAGCTAAGGAGTGATCAAGGATTATGGGTGAGTCGAAGCGCCGTCGGCAAGCTTTAGGCGACGACTATGGTCAGCAGGAACCTGTTCTACCCTGGTTACCCCTGACCAAGCAACAGTCCCAACAGTTTATGCGCTGGACCACCCGGGGTACCTGGGCGGCGATTATTCTACTCATCGCTTTTTGGGTGACCTTGCGGTTCATCGGTCCCGGCTTTGGCTGGTGGGAATTGGTGGATTAAGGTTAGCAGTCCTCAATAGCAGAAGCGGTCTCCATTTGCTTTGTTGTGGCCCTCTCCCTGACGCAGGGCGCCGATCAGGGTAGAAACAATCACGCAGCGGTGGCTGAGTCTTCCCCCCGACCCCACCAGGGTGATGGTGCCCAGTCTAGATTTAACATCGCCACGAAAGTCAAAGCGAACATAGTAAATTCCCTTTGAGTTGGTCAGGGTGTTATCTTCGCTAGCCAGGGTTACCCCTGAGGTCAGGGGTTGCCACAGCGTCACCCGGGCAGGATCCACTGAGGCAGGATGATTCGCCCACTCCAATTGTCCCTGTCGATCCCGCAGACTAAACTGGTGTTGTTGCCGTTTTTCCATAGCCTCCCGTTGGGTCGATCGCAGCCCCTGGTACACCAGGTACTGGGCCTGGCTAACCCGTCGCTGGTCCTGGAACCTGAGGAGACCCGGAGCGGCTATTCCCCCTAGAATCATGATCATAACCATTACCACCAGGGTCTCCAGAAGACTGAAACCACTGATGGCTCTAGGGGATCTGAGAGGGTGGGTAGTCAAGGCTGCCCAAACTGGCGATCGCGGATCTAGTGGCATCGGCTTAGACAACTAACGTTAGCCCTAAGTTACCCTTCACTAATTCGATGTTTTATACTGTTTTCCAGGTTCGGCGATTGTGCTGAGGTGGGGGAATCGAGGGTCAGGGCTGCGATCGCTAAGCCGTCGTTTCCCCTTGTCCTCCACTACTCAGACCTAACTCCCTAAGCACCCAGGCAAAATTCGCTAATATTGACCGATTAGGTGGTATTGGCCATGGCACAAACTGTTTCCACAACCCTGGAGGTAGACCCCAGTCGCGGCGTTGATCAGCCCTCCGGTCGGCCCCATTTGCCCTTTAAAACCCTGACGGCAGCGCTAGTGGCGGCCCAGGGCAAGGGGCTGATCAAACTGGCTCCGGGCACCTACAGTAGCGCCAGTGGGGAACGATTTCCTCTGGTGCTGGAGGCCGGGGTGGTGGTACTGGGCCAGGAATCTAGCCAGGGGGAGGGAGTGATCATCACCGGCTCTGGGCCGGTCTCTGGCCAAGCGGGACTCAGCGCCACCCTAGTAGTCACCGGGGGAGGAGAATTACGCGGAGTAACGGTGCAAAATCCCCAGGGGATTGGTCTGGTGGTGTTGGGGGGGGATGGCATGATTCGGGCCTGTCGTTTCCGCCAGTGCGGCGGAGCGGGGCTACAGGTAATGGGGGAGGCCCGTCCCCTACTGATCAATCTCCGGGTTGAAGGGGCCACCGGCAGCGGTATCCGGATCATCGATCAAGCGAAGGGGGAGGTGCGAAACTGCATTCTGCAGCGTTGCAGCCTGGGACTGGAGTTGCAGGGAACGGCGGCCCCCTTGCTGCGGGGCAATCAATGTTCCGGTAACCAGACCGGACTGCGGTTGGCGGGCCAGGGAAGCCCGGTGCTGCGCCAGAATCGCCTCACCCAAAACCAGCAGGTAGGGCTATGGATTAGCGACCAGGCCCGGCCCGATCTAGGCCAACCGGCAGACCCGGGGGAAAATATGCTTCGCTATAACGGCCAGTTGGATCTGCGCAATGACACCAGCCTGAGTCTGGTGGCGGCGGGCAATGACCTGATTCCCCAAACCCTTCAGGGAAATATCACCCTGGCCGCCAGCCAACGCCCCGACCCGGCGGCGGTGCCCTCCCCCTTGCTAGATCAACCGGGGCTGGAAACTAAAACGGTGGCCCCGGCGGCAGTGGCAACAGCCCCACCGCCGCTGCCCCCAACCCCGGTCGCGGCCCCCAGCAGCCGATTCCCGGACCTGACCGGCCATTGGACGGCTGCCTACGTGGCGGCCCTAGCCACTCGTAATTTAGTGAAGGGGTTTGAGGATGGCACCTATCGTCCCGATGCAGGCATTACCCGAGCCCAATTCGCCACCCTGGTGGCCAGCGCCTACGAAGACCTACCGGGGATACGAGGGCCGGTTACCTTTGTGGATGTGGCGGCTAACTTTTGGGCCTACGCCGCCATCGATCGGGCCCAGCGACGAGGCTTTATCGGCGGGTATCCAGACCAAACCTATCGCCCCCAGCAACCCATGACCCGGGTGCAGGCGATATCGGCGGTGGCCACCGGCCTCAGGTTACCGGCGGCACCGGCTAGTGGGTTGGCTATCTACCAGGATCGGGCCCAGATCCCCAGTTATGCCGTTAATGCCCTGGCGATCGCCAGTCAGGCTGGCTTGGTGATCAACTATCCTGACCCCACCCAACTACGGCCCCAGGAACCGATTACCCGGGGGGAAGTGGCGGTAGTGATCTACCAGGGTTTGGTCGCCCTGGGCCAGGCCCCCCGCCTCAGCACCCCGATGGTGACCCTCAGTCCTGCGGTGCAAGGGTCCTTCGCCGATATTCAAAACCATTGGGCCCAGGATGCCATCCAGGCGCTACTCAATGCCAACCTGGTGCGGGGCGAGAGCGATGGTCGGTTTTATCCCGATCAGGCCATGACTCGGGCCCAATTTGCCGCCCTAATTGCCAGTGCCTTTAGCCCTAACCCCCGCCGTCCCGCCCTCAGCTTCACCGATGTGCCCCCCACCCACTGGGCCGCCGCCGCTATTCAAACCGCCTATCGAGGGGAGTTTCTTTCTGGCTTTCCTGACCAGTCCTTTGGGGCGGAGGGCGCTGTCCTGCGGGTGCAGATGTGGGTGGCTCTAGTCCATGGTCTAGACTGGCTCAGGGGCCAACCCATTGACCTGGGATGCTTGCAGCGGTTTCGCGACCGGGATCAAATTCCCTCCTATGCCCAGGCTGCCGTTGCCCGGGCCAGTCAACTCCAACTGGTGGTCAATGTTCCTGATCAGGCCCTCCTGAAGCCCAACCAGGCCGCTAGCCGGGCCGATATTGCCGTTGCAGTCTACCAGGCCCTGGTGCGGCAGGGCCGCATGCCTCCCCTTTCAGTAGGCTAGTAGGGCGTGGCATAAATATTGCAGCCCGTTAAGAGGGGGTCAATAGGCAAAACTCTGTAATCGGGAGTATGGATCACCACAAACTAGTTTATGGCAAAATCACTAGGCAATCTGTTGGCGCTGAAACCATGGAAACCGTAGATGTAGTAGTCATCGGTAGTGGCCTTGGCGGGCTTTGTTGTGGTGCCTTGCTGGCCCGCTATGGATTGCAGGTGGTGGTGTGTGAAAGCCATAGGATTGCCGGAGGAGCGGCCCATAGCTTTGAGCGGCAGGGTTTTCATTTCGACTCAGGGCCCTCCCTCTACTCCGGGCTCTCCTATAGCCCCTCCGCCAACCCCCTGCGCCAGGTGTTGGATGCCCTGGGGGAAGATTGCGACTGGCTCACTTACGAGGCCTGGGGGTGTTTTGTGCCAGAGGGATACTTTCGAGCGGCAGTAGGGGCGGAGTCCTTCACCCAGGTGCTGGCCCAATGGCGAGGACCGCAGGCGGTAGCAGAGTGGCAGGCCTTGCAACGGCTGATGGAGCCCCTCAAGGGCGCCTCCACCGCGATTCCCCCAATTGCTCTGAGATCGGACTGGGGGGTAGTGAGGACCCTCTATCCCTTCTTGGCCGATGTCCTGAAGCAGGCCCGCCACCTGATTTCCCTATCCGGTCCCTTTTCCCAACTGCTGGAGGGGGTAGTGCAGGATCCCTTTCTGCGTAACTGGCTGGATTTACTCTGCTTCATGCTCTCTGGCCTACCGGCCCAGGGTACCCTAGCGGCGGAAATGGCCTTCATGTTTGCGGATTGGTACCGTCCAGAGGTACGGTTGGACTACCCTAGGGGGGGTGGGGGGGCCTTAATTGAGGCCCTGGTGCGGGGGTTAACCCGCCACGGCGGTGAACTGCGACTCAGGGCAACCGTTCAGCAAGTTCTCCTGCAGGGTCAGCGGGCGGTGGGGGTGCAATTAAGCACTGGGGAACAGATTCGGGCTCGCCACGCCGTTGTCTCCAATGCCTCCGGTTGGGATACCCTCAAGCTCCTACCCGATCAGGCACTACCCACCGCTGTCCTGACCCGCCAGCAAACCTTCCCCTGCCCCAGCTTCATGCACCTTCACCTGGGCATTGATGCCCGTGGCTTACCGCCGGATCTAGAATGCCACTACCTGATCGTCAATAGCTGGGATCAGGGGGTGGAGGCGCCACAAAATGTGGTGGCCGTCTCCATGCCGTCGGTGCTGGATAGTAGCCTGGCTCCACCGGGTAAGCACTGCATCCATGCCTATACCCCAGCCACGGAACCCTACGACCTCTGGGCTGGGCTGGATCGCCAAAGCGATCGCTATCAACAGCTCAAGACAGAACGATCGCAGGTACTCTGGCGGGGGCTGGAACGGATCATTCCCGACCTGCGAGATCGCTGCGAAGTCACCCTGGTGGGCACCCCCCTCACCCATGAACGCTTCCTGCGGCGGCACCGGGGCAGCTACGGCCCCGCCATTGCCGCCGGACAGGGCCGGTTTCCCGGTTGTAAAACCCCCCTGCAGGGGTTATGGTGCTGTGGCGACTCCACCTTTCCAGGGATTGGGGTGCCGGCGGTGGCGGTTAGTGGCATGGTGGCGGCCAACAGCCTGGTGTCGGTATCCCAACACCAGGGGTTGATCGACCAGATCCTCGGTAACTGAGGATGGTAGACCTAACATACCTGCAAGAGTTTTATGCGCCCTATCCATCCCGTCCTAGCCTGGCTGTTCGTTTTTGGGCTAGCCTGGCCAGCCCCAGCCCACAAAATTGAGCGATCGGGGGATGTGGCGGGCACCTGGCATCTGGAACGTAACCACAACCCCAGGTCAGGGGAACCGGCCCGGGTCTGGGTTGCCCTCACCCAGGCCGGGGGGCATGCCATCCCCCTAGATCAGTGTGATTGTCAACTGGTGGTCTACGACCTTAACCAGCCGGAGGTGGGGGCGGTGCTCACCCCCACCCTGCAGGCCCTCTCTCCGGAAGTCTTTCGGGGCATTCCCGGCGCCGATCTGGCCTTTCCCAGGGTGGGGGAATACCGACTGGTGTTGACTGGAAAACCCAAAGTCCCTGGGCAGTTTGCCCACTTCCAACTGAGCTACACCACGGTGGTGGCGGCCGGATCCAGGGCAGGGAGATCATCCCCATCCCCAGGGGAGCAGCTAACAGCTCCTGCCCCAGCTGGCTCCCTGGATCAGGCCCAACCCGCCCCCTCCGATTCTTCCCGAGGTGCCTGGGTGATCGCCGCCGGTACTACCCTAACCCTGATCGCCTTGGGCTTAGGCCGAGGCTGGCAACGGGTCAGAGGTCGTCAATCTAGCCAGCCCCCCCACCCTAAACCACAGTCCGGTAGGGATACTCCGGATGGGCCAGGCTAGGGGACTGGGTCCCGGGCCACCACCCGAATACTGGCCTCCCCCAGGTAGGGTAGGTGGGCCTGTAACTGCTGCCGTAGGGTAGCGGCGATCGCATCTCCCTGCTGCAGGGTCAGGTCCGCCGCTGCCCCCAGTTCCACCTCGGCGTAGAGGCGATGGCCCAACCAGCGGGCCCGTACCCCCTGAACCACCACCCCTTCCGGCCGATGGCTAAGGGCGTGATCCAGAGCCTCCAGCACATCGGCGTCAACCCCATCTAGCAGGCGGCCAAACACGGTGGTGGCAGACTGCCAGACAATCTTCAACAGAATTAGGGTAATCACCAAACCCATCAGCGGGTCTACCCAGCCGTAGCCCAGGCCCACCCCCAGGGCACTGACCAACACCGCTAGACTGACCAGGCCATCGGCCCGGGCGTGCAACCCATCGGCTATCAGGGCGCCGCTGTTGATCTCCCGGCCCACCCGGATGCGAAATAGGGCCACCAGCTCATTACCAACAAAACCGATGATGGCGGCGGCGGCCAGGGCCCCGAGATGGGTGAGGGGCTGGGGGTGGATCACCCGATCAACCGACTCGTAGGCGGTGACCAGGGCACTGAGGAAAATCACCCCCACCACGGCGACCCCCGCCAGGTCCTCCAGGCGACCGTAGCCGTAGGCGAAGCGATCGCTGGGGGGGCGCCGACCGATCAAAAAGGCCACCCCCAGGGGAAGGGCGGTCATGGCATCCCCCACGTTGTGGATTAGATCCGCCATCAGGGCCACACTACCGGAGAGCAGGAACACGATCAGCTGGGCGATCGCCGTAATCACCAGTCCGACAAAGGACCACTTCACCGCCCATAGCCCCCGCTCCGAACTGGCAATGGCGGGATCAATGGTGCCATGGCTATGGCCGTGGTGACCGTGGTGGTGATCATGAAGGGGGGCAAGGGGAGGATGGACCTGGGCCGCCGGGAGAGCAATCAGAGGGGTAGGGGCCATGACTTTAGATAAAAATGTTATTACAAGCAGGAGGACGGGATACACCGCTAGAAGGCCTGGAGCAGCCACAGACGCACCTGCTCACGATTGGGGCTGTTATCGTTGCCAGCGACCACCCCTCCATAGGTTAACTCTAGAGTGGCCCCCGGCCACAGATAGCCCAGCCCCCCAGGGTCGCCCCCAACCCTAACCAGGCCATGGGATTGTTATTGCCTACACCATTGCTGGAGGCGGCTCCGCCGGTGACGTAGTAGGCATCCAGGGAGGCAAAGTACTTCGGCCCCAGATCGGTGGTCAGGTGGTCCTCCAGTTTAAATAGGGGGTCCTGGGCGGCAGAGGTTACCGCCCAGGTAGGCCCTGGCCGGCGGGGCTACCATTGCTGGTAAACAGATCCACCACCAAGCCATGCATCACCACATCCGGGTTCTGGGTGGCCAGGTAGGTACCGTACTCCTGCAGATCGGCGGCGGGGGAACCGAGAATCCCCACCCGTAGGTGAAGGTAGGCATCCGCCAGGCCATAGACACTAGGATTCAGTTCAAATTGGCCGGCTCTGGCATCGATTACCACGGCATCACGGAAAATAGGGAATTATAAAGACCAAGCCGACTAGGCCAGGGTTAACTGGGAGATGCTGGATAGCATTAAGCGGGGCTGATCAAGCGATCAATCACCAGCACCCTACCCCCAGGAGCACCTGATCAGTAGAAATACCGATTTTCTATCTTTACCTTTCAAAAGTTTTGGTCAAAACATCGGTTATCTCTCCGATGTGGTTAGCCTGGAGAATTCTTAAGATAAAGAAAAATAATTGACCCAGGGATTTCACCTAGTTTTACTTCGGGTCTCAGATTGTTTATTCGTCATCAGGGAGCTTAACCATGTCTATCCTTGAGAGAACCATTGAAGAACTATTTGCATCTCGACAACTCACTCGGCACGATCAACAGAAGCTGATGGCCCTGTTCTCACAACGAGACTTAAGTGCCAATGATGCCCTTTTAATTAATCGGGTCTATGACGCCCTTAGTCAAGGACGGTTACGGGTGGTAGATTAGCCGTTGAAAAGTCTCAGACTTGTTATAGCTCAATTATCAAGGTTAAGCCGTATCAACCGTTCCACCAAGTTCCCCTCGTTCAGTGATGCGGAGCTGCGGCTATCAGCGGTGATTCTGGGTCAACGAGTTCCGAAAGCGTGACCAAGTCATAGCCCTTCGCCTTCAGGGTGGGTAATAGGCGTTGGAGTACCTCAGCCGTTCTCTGGCCTCGATCCTGGCCATCATGGAGGACAATGATCGAACCGGGTCGGATATTTACCTCAATGTGGTGGCGAGCAAACCAGGCGGAGGGAATATGGGTATCGTAGGGAAACACGGACCCCAGGGCAACGCGGTAGCCGTGGGTTTTGGCGATCGCGACCATGGCGGGGCTATACCAACCGGAGGCTGGCCGCATCCACCGCACCCTGGCAAATTGTGAGATCACTCCGTGGGCGACCAATAAATCCTCCTCAAAGGCCTGGGGCGATAACCTGATACTGGGCTGATCGGCGGTCATGTGGTTGCCCAACTCATGGCCATCCCTGACCAGGGCTTGCACCAGTTCTTCACAGCCCAACACCTGACCACTAATCAAGAAGAAGGTGGCCCTGACCTGGTTTTCCCGCAGGATCTCTAAAATTCGTGGCGTTGTCTGGGGATTGGGGCCATCGTCCAGGGTTAGGGCCACCCTGGGTTGGGTGGTTTCGACACAATAAACCACATCGGGGCCAATGGCTTGAATGATCCTCAGGACCCAGTGGGGTTGGGACAGCAGGACTAACCCCAGAGCTACAAGTAAGCCAGGAACCACCATGATCCACTCATACCCCATAGTTAATGATGGCTCCTGCTGGCTTAAGGTTCGGGAGGGCTGGGTGAGAAGAGGGCTCTCCTGAGTAACTATAGCCTTGACCAACCTAGCTAATGCAACTGGGCCCTAAACTGACGAATGCTAACGGTCACAAAAACAGCCGCAAAACCCATCAAAATTAGCCCCTCAGGCCACAACATCGCCAGCCCCACTCCCTTGAGGATGAGGCTGCGGGCAACGGTGACGTAGTGGCGCAGGGGGTTAAAAAAGGACAACACCTGAAAAAACCGGGGCATGCTCTCGATCGGGGCGATCGCCCTCCAGCTTACCCCACATCCAGGGGACTCCGTACCCCGCGCCCTCCTCGATTGAGTACATGGGTGTAAATCATCGTGGTCTTCACATCCTTGTGGCCCAGTAATTCCTGCACCGTGCGAATGTCGTAGCCATTTTGCAGCAGATGAGTAGCAAAGCTGTGGCGGAAGGTATGGCAGGATACCCGTCGCTGAATTCCAGCGTCGCGCACCGCCTGTTTCACCGCTTTTTGCAATCCGCTCTCATGGAGATGGTGACGACGACAAATGCCTGTACGAGGGTCAATGGATCGGCGATCTGCCGGAAAGACATACTGCCAGATCCACTCTCGCTCAGCCCGAGGATATTTCCGCTCTAGGGCAAAGGGCAAATAAACCGATCCATAGCCTTGCGCCAAATCCTGTTGATGAAGCTGCCGCACGCCCTGTAAATGGTGCGCTAATGTATCCATCAACGAGCTGGGCAGTACCGTTACCCGACTTTCGCGACCTTTGGCATCTCGAATCATCAGTTGATGCTGGCTAAAATCTACATCTTTGACCCTGAGCTTTAGCCCTTCTGTTAGCCGCAACCCGCTACCGTAAAGCAGTTTCGCTACCAGCAAGTAAACACCAGATAAATGCCTGAGTACGGCTTGCACCTCCTCCGGGGAGAGCACCGTTGGTAAGTAGCGCGTTGGCCTTGCCCTCACAGCATTTAAGCCCCAATCTGTATCCTGCCCATAAACCTCTCGATACAAAAAGATGAGGGCACTAAGAGCCTGATTTTGCGTGGAGGGTGCTACCTTTAACTCAACGGCAAGATAGGTTAAGAACGCTTCTACCTGGCAGCACCCATCTCCCTTGGTGGCTTCATCTGGTGGAAAGCAATAAAGCGCTTAATCCAGTGGATGTAGCTTTTCTCGGTTTCGTAGGAGTAATGCCTGACCCGAAGCACCTGACGGACTTGATCAAACAACTTAGGAGAGGGAATCATGCTAGGACTGATGTACTGAGATCAGCGATGTTATTCATAGTACATCCTTACGCAGTCAGATTCTAAATTTTCTCGGAAGATTTCCGCATAATTGCCCAACTCAGGCGTGCTATGCGGAAACTGTCGGTATAACTCCCCGCCTAGGGGTATTTATATCGATACAGTCGGTATAAATACTTTGTAGAGGGCAGTTACACGGAAAGTGTCAGTATAATAAGTTGTTAGCCTGCTTTCCACCGGGGTGTTGAGTTGATTGAGGGATTATGTCAGGTTGCGATCTTCCAAATCCCACTCAGTGCGATCGCTGTGTCCTGAACCTCCTGCGTTCTCATCTGATGCAGGCGAATGGGGATGATCTGGAGTGCAGCCAAATCCAACAACTCTTAACACATTTTCGGGAGACGCTAGATCAGGGAGGGGTGATCAGTTTAGTGGGCGATGGGCAGGTACAGTTCATGACTCAACGGGCAGAACAACTCCTGAGCAAGTATTTTTCATCCTGCACCACACACTCATTGCCAACCCCTTTGCAACAATGGGTCAAGCATCAACTTTCGCAGTTCACGTTCAATGGGGATGCTCCATGCCTCTGTTCAGTTTTGCACCTTGAGCGGGATGAACAACAGTTGATCATCCGTTACATTCCCGATCTCATCCGAGGACACTATCTCTTGCTGTTAGAGGAACAAAAAACCTCATTTCTCTCAATTGCGGCGCTGGAACTGCTTGGTCTCACTAACCGGGAGGCGGAGGTATTGTTTTGGATTTCTAGAGATAAGAGCAGTGCTGACATTGCAAAAGTGCTGGGATGCTGTGAAGGAACTGTACGAAAGCATTTGGAGCATATTTACGAAAAACTGGGGGTACAAACCCGAATGGGTGCGGTGATGGCTGCTTTAGAAAAGTTGGGGTTGCTCCAACAGTAGTATGTTGCAATATCGTCATACTCCTATACGCGGATCATCGTATTGTTCCTAGCGCAAAATGTTGTGATTATATACATAGGTGTTTCTACAATCCTTTAAAACAGAGAGGAGACACTCGCTGAGTTTGTAGATTGGAGTGACGAAGGTAACTCCAGGACTTCAAGAAGGAGGAATTTGTTATGGCAATCAAAGCAGCAATCTGGACTCATGGACACGGAGTCAAACCTGAGCGTGAGGGTGCGTGGCTGAACACATCCCGCCCCGGATGGGGAGCCTTATTCAAAACTGGTGGCGGTTCGCACTGGTTCCATATCCACTTTAGTGGGCCAGTCCTTCTCAACGACCAGCGGTTAAAATTAACGAAAGCCTTCGTCATGTTTGAGTCCAAAAACAATGCTACCGTCGAAGCGTTGAACATTTACGATGGTCGCAATAAGGTCTTTACTGCCGACAATCTGGCACTCGCTGGAGATCATTCCACCAACCTCGACAATCAAAACACTTGGGTGATCAACCCTCCGATCGAAATAAAGTTTGGTTTGGGCTACTCTGTGCTCGTGAAGTTTGCTGGTGGCGGACTGGATGTCCCAGAAATCTTATTCACTAGCGCAGGAGCAGATTTCTCCTGATAGGAGTACATCATGGAAACTCAACTCACGAACTCTCTCCTTGCTTGGGCTTTTACCGCAGAACATAGTGCGGTGATAGATGCCTCACGTGAGGCTCTTACCTTTGCTCCCAACGCCACGTTGGCGCAACTGCCTTCACAGATCGACTACACTCCCCATGTCCACTACCTTCGCCACCAGGGCGTGCCCGGTTGGGGATGTTTTGCATACTCGCTAGCCGCTTGCTGGGACATTCAAAATGAACGCGCTTGCCCTGGGTCGCCCAACGTCTCCGTTAACCGTATGCTTTGGTTCCATGTGATGCGCGCTGTCTCGATTGCAGGCGAAGAAATGGTAAAAGAGTTCAGCGAATCCGGAGCCATTGCTACCGCCACCGCTGCTGCCGCGTGGTTTGCAAAACGCATCGATTTCTACACGCCTGATGGCAGACCATGCAAGAGCGAGGACGATTACCTGACCTCGTTCGGCGTACCTACGGAAGGCACGGAGTGGACCGACCCTGATGGTGTGCGCTGGCCCACCGCAGAAGGCGACTACGAGGCATCGAACTTTCGCATGAAGGGCAAGAATGCCGTTCCCGTAGACGTGAATGCTCTTCGCAACGCCCTAACCCAAGGTCCGCTTCGCATTGCTGTTCCAGGACACTTCGTTGCCCTCATCGGCTACGACGACGTGCAGCAGCGTTTCAAGTACCAGGACAGCGGCGGTGACCGTGGCGGCGGATTTGGCTACATTGAGTACAACAGGCTCTCTCAAACAGTGAAGGGTGCCACACTATACGAATTCGTTGCACCTCGATCAGTCCCAACAGTCACCATCACGCTCCAGCACTCTTTCCGGCAGGATGTCTACATCTGGTTGCGCGTCGAAGGCTGTACTTATGCTAAGCGCATCTGGCCTAACAGCCATCGCCAAGACGATAGTCGAAACCTAACATTCACCGTGATGCTACCACGAGGCTTCGTGTGGCCACCGAGTCCGGGTAATAATATCTTTCTCGATGTCTACGACTGTGGCGATCACACTACAAGTGGGGGATCCGTCGGTCTTTCCGTCAGCTTCTGCGGGCAGAAATACATCACCAATCAGCCAAGCCCTGTACCCATTGGTTACGTGACAGACCTTACCGCCTTCCATACCCGCGAGTTGCTCACGCTCCATGTGCCCTAGCACACAAAAAATTACATGAGGAACCCGCTGAAGGCAATATGATTTAGACCAGGAGAAAGGGCGCACAGTGCCTTTTTCTAAGGCTTTACGATGTTCTTCCCATGGGACAAAAAGTGACTAAGGGACTTCCATAGAAATAAACATCCCAGTAGGGGCGAAGCATTCGGTCAACATCTTTGCAGGATCCACAGAATTACTGCCGAATGCTTCGCCCCTACACCTATACAAGGTGGAACGATTATTTGTTTGCAAGTCCCTAATGCACTTCATACAGCACACTACATCATAGGCGGACTGAAGATGATCCGAAATATTCAGGATAATAACCAGGGTATATCAAAACCTTACCGGATCTCGCTGCCGACTTTATTTTCTATTCTTGGAGCCATCTATCTGGTTATCGTTCCCACAGGACTGCTTAGGCCAGAGTCCAAGTATGGTCTTACCGAAGCGACTATTTTCCTTGGAATTCTTATTATAAACTCCAGCGTAATTGAGCGGCTTATAAAATTGTCCTTGTCGAAAGAGGGTTTCTCGGTAGAACTCAACCAGAAGATTGAGATGGTTGAAGTTAGGCAGAGTAAGCAGGAACAGGATATCAAGTTGCTTCGCTTCTTCATTGCAAATTTCATAGGAAAGTATGAATTAATGCATTTAGAAGGGCTGGAGAGAGGAAGACCTTATCCCTTTGATAATGTTTCCTGGACATTTGAGGCTGAACTGGTCAATCTACGATCGCGTGCATTGATCGACCATTTCCAGGGTAAAGGGATAGTAGAAATGAAAAAAGTAGGGCAAGGTGACTTGAATGATCATTTCTACATCACAGATTTGGGCAAAGACTACTTGAAATTGAGGCGAGAGATGAGCAACGAACAAAAGGGTGTGAAAGTCAGTTAGTGCTATTGCTCATGGCCATAGGCTGGGTTGAGGACAGGAAACCCAGCCTTGTTTTTCCTTGCCAGCCCTGACCAAAAGTACGATCGCACCCGATACTGTGCTGTGGACGTGATCGCTCAAGTTGGAAGCTTGGATCGAATGGAGAAGCAGTGGCAGAAGAATAGCCGTGATATTAGCAAGCACCATTAGGTAATGGGTTTGGAAAACGTACCAAAAGCCTGCATCTCAAAGGGGTGAGATATGCTCACAGCCGTTTAATCAGAGCCTCTGTTAAAATGGGCAGCAGGTGGAGTGAGTGACCGGAATGCCTACTGCTGCTCAATTAGAGAGTTTATATCGCGTTAGCTATCAGTTGACGTATATCATGCTGCAACCGATTCATCTGGTTTGTGTTGATCGTCGGACTCGCAACGTGTATGTCCTGGCTGGATATGGTGAAGACCTTGAGTTTGAAATTGTACCGAATGGAGAGGTTTTCTGATGAGTCAAGTGAATTTTGATGCCATGAGTGATGCCGAATTAAAAAGGTACTTTTTAGCAAACCGCCAAGATCAAGCTGCTTTTCAGGCGTATTTGGACAGGTTCAGTCAGCGTCCAAAATCCCTCATTGCAAGCCCAAGCGATCCTGATTTTGACGCAAAGATTCAGGCAGCAATTCGGCAGAAATTAGAAGCATCGCGTAGTAGCCAGCCAGCTAACAACGCAGTGGAGCGGACGGAATAGAGTTTTTGCGCTTCGTTTCGGTTATATCTGCCGCCGCTCACTTTAGCCGTTATGCTGCTTCATTCCCCGGTGAGGGCGGTACTTCCAACATACCTATGGGCTAACATAGATGGCTGTGGTTGCTGGATGATACAGAGCGCATGATTTCTTCTGAAGCAATTACTCTTTTGGGCTCTTCCGGCTTAAGTATGCTTAATTGCCCTAGGACGACCTAAAAGTACTGCTATGCAAGGCTTTTAGCGAAAAAATAAGTCTTTAGAGTTCTTTTTGCAGGACTTAAGGCTTGTAAGCATTGGTATGATGGGGTTTTAAGCTTCTCGAGCTTTAAAGTCGCATGGTCAGACCAGAAGAGCCATTAACCCTAAACTAAATTTGACGAGTCTTACCATAGTTTGCTAGGATAGCCATTCTGTAGTGAAGTGCGAGTTGCGCATGAAAGTCCGGGCGTCCGTTCGCAAAATGTGCGATAAATGTCGTGTGATCCGTCGTCGCGGGCGGGTCATGGTGATTTGTACTAATCCTAAGCATAAGCAGCGCCAAGGCTAGTCTGAGGATTGGTTTGAGTGCGGTAAAGTTTTCTTTATCAAATTCAAGCCGCGAATTTCTTGTCTAGGTCCTGCCTGTTAGGGGTTAGGGGATCTATGAAAATTCTGATCGCGAACGTTGGGCGAGATCGTTTTGGGGGATAGTTTAGGTGGCACGGATAGCAGGCGTGGATTTGCCGCGCGACAAACGAATTGAAATCGGCTTGACCTATATCTATGGTATTGGGTTAACCCGCTCTAAAGCTATTTTAGTCAAGACCGGTGTCAATCCAGATACCCGGGTTAAGGATCTAACCGACACTGATGTAGCTAAGCTGCGAGATGCTGTCGAAACTGATTACCAGGTTGAGGGAGATCTACGGCGCTTAGAGAGCATGAACATCAAGCGATTGATGGACATTGGCTCCTACCGAGGTCGACGGCACCGGGCTGGTCTGCCTGTGCGTGGGCAGCGCACCCGCACCAATTCCCGTACTCGACGGGGTGGTACGCGCCGTACCGTGGCTGGTAAGAAGAAGGCACCTAAGAAGTAAAGCTAGTCTACCCTGGTGTAACACGTGCGCTCTAGAAGTCTAGTAGTCAGCCTCGCTGCCCTGGTGTCATCAGTTTTTTTGAGTGGACAGGAGTTACTTGAACGTTTTTCCAGTTTTGTTTTTTTCCAAGTATTCTCATGAGATTGTTTTAGCATCACAACCATGGCCAAACCAACCCGCAAGACCGGTCCTCGCAAAAGTAGAAAAAATATTCCTAGTGGGGTTGCCCACATTTGTTCCACCTTTAATAACACCATTGTGACCATTACCGATCAGGCGGGCGAAGCCATTTCCTGGGCCTCAGCTGGTTCTAGTGGGTTTAAGGGTGCCAAGAAGGGAACTCCCTTTGCGGCCCAAACTGCAGCTGATAGTGCCGCACGTCGAGCTATGGATCAGGGCATGCGTCAGATTGAGGTGATGGTGAGTGGTCCAGGAGCGGGGCGGGAAACGGCTATTCGGGCTTTGCAGGGGGCGGGGCTGGAGATCACCTTAATTCGTGATGTCACCCCTATTCCCCATAACGGTTGCCGGCCACCAAAACGCCGTCGGGTTTAGAGTCAGGAAATCGGTTGTCACACTCGTGACTGATGCTTAGGTAGGACATATCACCAGTATCACCAGAGTAGTTAGCTAGGGTTGATTGGGCGTTCAGGTTGAAGGGAGACGGTACTGTGGCACAGTTTCATGTAGATTGCGTGGAATCCATCGTGGAGGACGACCAGGGACAGTATGGCCGCTTTGTGATTGAACCCCTAGAGCGTAGTCAAGGTACTACCGTTGGTAATGCCTTGCGCCGGGTATTGCTCTCTAATCTGGAGGGGGTAGCCATTACAGCGGTGAGAATTGCTGGAGCAACCCATGAGTTTTCTACCATTACTGGGGTTCGCGAGGATGTGCTAGACATCCTTCTAAATATGAAGGAAATTGTCCTGCGTAGCTATTCTAATCAGTCCCAAATTGGTAGGTTGATGGTACAAGGTCCGGCTCGGGTGACGGCTGGCCACTTTGATTTGCCCTCCGAAGTTGAAGTGGTAAATCCAGACCAGTACGTAGCTACCGTGGTGGATGGTCATACCCTGGAGATGGAATTTCGCATTGAACGGGGCCAGGGCTACCGGGCCATTGACCGCAGTAAGGACGATGCCACCGCCCTGGACTTTATCCAGATTGATGGGGTATTTATGCCGGTGCGCAAGGTGAACTATGTAGTAGACGAAGTAGTGGTGTCTGGTTCCATGCAGCGGGACCAGCTCACCCTAGACATTTGGACCAATGGTAGTATTACCCCCCAGCAGGCCATTAGTCAGGCTGCTCATATTCTGGTAGACCTATTTGTGCCGCTTAAGGATGTCACCCTGGAACCGAAGTTTGACGAAGAGGTGCGGGAGGAAGATCCTAATAATCAAATTCCCATTGAAGAGTTGCGACTCTCGGTGCGAGCTTACAACTGCCTGAAGCGGGCTCAGATAAATTCCGTAGCCGACTTACTTGACTTTAGTCAAGAAGATCTACTTGAGATCAAAAACTTTGGCCAGAAGTCTGCCGAAGAGGTGATCGAGGCGTTACAAGAGCGTCTGGGCATTACCCTGCCTCTCGAAAAGGCCTCTAAGTCAGTTTAGCTTCGCCTCAATGTCTGAAATTTTTTGTTGTTCAATCCCCTAGGAACCATGCGCCACCGTTGTCGAGTCCATAAATTAGGCAAGCCCGCTGATCAACGTAAAGCCCTGTTGCGGTCTCTCACCACCGAACTGATTCGCCATGGGCGCATTACCACCACCAAGGCACGGGCCCAAGCAGTACGGGAGGAGGCCGATCGCATGATCACCCTGGCTAAGGATGGATCCTTGCCTGCTCGCCGTCGAGCCCTGGGGTACATCTACGATAAAGACCTGGTGCATGCCCTCTTTAGTCAGGTGGCGGATCGTTACGGCGATCGGGCCGGAGGCTACACTCGTATTGTTAAAACCGTCCGTCGGCGAGGTGACAATGCCGAAATGGCGATCATTGAGTTGACTTAAGCAGTTGACCTTAGCCCTATCTTAATGGCCTCGCCGATGACCAAGCCCTCCCCCATCCAGCATCATTTAACCTCCGTCAGGCCGGAGACTCACCGGGTTACCCAACGGGTAGCCCTCGTGGTGCAGTATATTGGCACCCATCTTCACGGTTGGCAATGGCAACCTAACAGTCGTACCGTCCAGGGAGAATTGGAGCAGGCAATTCAATCGGTACTGGGTTATTCGGTGCGCCTAAGTGGCGCTGGTCGCACTGATAGGGGGGTACATGCGGCGGCTCAGGTAGCCCATTTTGATGCTCCCGCCTTGATTCCGGCCCACCGCTGGACTGATATTTTGAATGCTCGCCTGCCCCAGGACATTCTTTTACGGGCGGCAGCGGTTGTGGATCACCAATGGCATGCCCAATTTTCCGCCCAATGGCGACGGTACCGCTACACCTTTTACACTGGACAATGCCCTAATCTATTTATCCGTCCCCTTGTCTGGCATTACTATCACCAACACCTGGACCAGAGCAAAATGCAGGCGGCCCTTGATCCGATGGTTGGGCACCACGATATGGCTGCTTTTCATCGGGCTCGGTCGGGGCGTTCCCATTCCTGGGTGGAAATCCAGTCCGCTGAATGCCGCCGCCAAGCCGATTTTCTTACGGTGGAACTGCAGGCGAAGGGGTTTTTATACGGCATGGTGCGGTTGATCATGGGGCTCCTGGTTAAGGTGGGCACCGGAGAATTGCCAGGTGAGGAATTTGAATGCCTCTGGCGAGAGCGCCAGCGGCATCGGGTTAAATATTCAGCCCCCGCCCAAGGGTTGTGTTTGCTGCGGGTCGGCTATGATCCCCTACCCTTTCCCCAGGAGGTTTGGTTTGACGCCCAGCCGCAGTTTTACCTGGGGGCTCTAGCAGCTTAGGCCAGCACTGAGTTTAATGTTAGTTTGCCAGAGAAAGACACTCAAGGATTACGGATGTGAATGTTATGACCATGAAGACCTACGTCCCTACCCAAGGCTCCATTGATCGGCAATGGTATGTGATCGATGCCGATGGTCAGCGCCTGGGTCGGCTGGCTACGGAGATTGCCACCGTACTGCGGGGTAAAAATAAGCCCAACTTCACCCCCAACATGGATACGGGGGACTTCGTCATCGTAGTGAATGCGGAAAAGGTCGTGGTTACAGGCCGCAAGAGCACCACCAAACTCTACCGCCGTCACTCCGGTCGGCCCGGTGGCATGAAAACGGAGACCTTCGACAAGCTCCAGGCCCGTATTCCTGAACGCATTATTGAGCACGCGGTTAAGGGAATGCTGCCCAAGACCACCTTGGGACGTCAGCAGTTTACCAAACTCAAGGTTTACGCCGGTCCCAGCCATCCCCACCAGGCTCAAACCCCCCAAGTCCTTGTTGTTAATACTATTCCCGGAGAGTCAAACTAATGCAGGCGATCAATAAGTCAGATCGGGCCGTGTATTGGGGTACTGGCCGTCGTAAGTCGGCCATTGCTCGGGTGCGTTTAGTCCCAGGTACGGGCCAGTTACTCATTAATAAACGTCCTGGGGACGATTATTTACAATTCAACCCCTCCTATCTCATGACCACCAAGGCTCCCCTGGAGGTGTTAGGGTTGGAAAATGACTACGATATTCTGGTTAATGTTAAGGGAGGCGGCTTGACTGGTCAGGCCGATGCCATTCGCATGGGGGTAGCTCGGGCCCTCTGTGAACTTGACCCAGAAAATCGTAAACCCCTGAAGGTGGAGGGATACCTGACCCGCGATCCCCGAGCTAAGGAACGGCGCAAGTATGGCTTGAAGAAGGCTCGTAAAGCACCTCAGTTCTCCAAGCGTTAAAATCCTCCTAGGGGTTAGTTATTTTTTATTTCGCACATTTTTTACCTACCATGGCAAAGTCTGACATTCACCCCACCTGGTATTCGGAGGCTAAGGTCTACTGTGACGGCCAGGAGATCATGACCGTTGGCTCGACAAAACCAGAACTCCACGTTGATGTTTGGTCTGGCAACCACCCCTTTTACACCGGTACTCAGAAGATTATTGATACCGAGGGCCGAGTGGAACGGTTCCTGCGCAAATACGGCATGAGCGAGAAGAAGGAAGGCTAGGGGTTAGTTTTCCATCACTTCCAGCTTTACCGGCAGGCTAATTTCTAGTAACGCCGTAGTCAGATGCAAGGGGGCGGAGGCGAACGGGGCCTCGCTATTGTCGCTTAACCTTGCCTTGAGCATTATGGCCAGAGCTCTATTAACCTGGCAGGTTTTCCCTCAAACCTATTCCCTATTCCCCCGCTGACACCCATGGCTGAGGCCTATCTGATCGAAAAGCTAAACTCCGTCGAGCAGACCTTTCAAGAGCTTACCCGACGGTTAGCCGATCCGGATGTTGCCCAAGACCCGGACGAGTTTCAGCGGATCGCCAAGTCCCGTTCCTCCCTGGAGGAGACTGTAATTTCCTATGGTGACTGGAAGCAGACCCTAGCAGAACTGGCGGGGGCCAGGGAAGTCTATCGGGAGGCTAGCGCGGATCCGGAGTTAAGGGCCATGGCCTCCCTGGAGGTGGAAGAGTTGCAGCAACGGTTGAACACCTTGGAAAACAAACTTAAGGTGCTACTGCTGCCTCAGGACCCCAATGATGAAAAGAATATTATGTTAGAAATTCGAGCCGGCACCGGGGGCGATGAGGCCAGTATCTGGGCCGGTGATTTGGTTCGCCTCTACTCCCGCTACGCTGAAAAGCAGGGCTGGCGGGTGAAGTTGCTGAGTGAGTCGGTGGCGGATATGGGTGGGTTTAAAGAAGCCATCCTGGAAATTGCCGGCGATCGCGTCTATAGTCAGTTAAAGTTTGAAGCCGGGGTACACCGGGTGCAGCGGGTGCCGGTGACGGAGGCCGGTGGTCGGGTGCATACCTCCACCGCTACGGTGGCGATCATGCCGGAGGTGGACGACGTAGAGGTGGAGATTGACCCCAAGGACATTGAGCTCACCACCGCCCGTTCTGGCGGGGCGGGTGGCCAAAACGTCAACAAGGTAGAAACCGCCGTGGACCTGTTCCATAAACCCACGGGCATTCGAGTATTTTGCACCGAGGAACGGTCCCAGTTAAAGAACCGGGAACGGGCTATGCAAATTCTCCGGGCTAAGCTCTACGAGATCAAGCTGCGGGAGCAACAGGAAGCGG
Source organism: Leptolyngbya sp. (assembly GCA_040381765.1). Lineage (GTDB taxonomy): Bacteria > Cyanobacteriota > Cyanobacteriia > Phormidesmidales > Phormidesmidaceae > Nodosilinea. Next base: position 16,832 of record JBEIGU010000001.1, on the reverse strand, counting down.
TGACCACCATGCGGCGCTCCCAGGTGGGTAGCGGGGCCCGTTCTGAAAAGATCCGCACCTATAACTACAAAGACAACCGGGTGACCGATCACCGGCTGAACCAAAACTTTACCCTGACCCCCGTTCTGGAGGGGGATATCGAGGACCTGATCCAGTCCTGCATTAGCCGTGATCAACAGGAACGGTTGGAGGAACTGGCCGCTGAATCCTCAGCGGTTTAGCCCATTTAGGGACATTTAGGGACCGGAGCAAGCCCCTTCGCCAGCGGCTCAAAGACGATGATGTCTGCTGGGTTTGACGCTGGCGATCAGCAGGCAAATAATACCGATGTTGATGCAGACATCGGCAATATTAAAGATTGGGAAGCGAATTAACCGAAAGTCGAGAAAATCAATGACCTCACCGGCTACCAACCGATCGATGCCGTTGCCCAGGGCACCGCTGAGGATTAAACCGTAACCCACCTGTTCCCAACGATCTCGCAGGGGCGTGGTTAAAGCCATGCCAATCAAGCCCAGACTCACCGCCATGGACAGCCATTTTAGCCATTCCCCATTGTCACTGAAGAGGCTAAAGGCGGCGCCGGTATTGGTCACGTAGGTGAAGTGAAAAACCCCGGGCCAGAGGGGAATTGAATCGGGCGGTACGGTGAGTTCAAAGTTTCGAGCCACCCAGGCTTTAGTTAACTGGTCAAGGCTGAGGCCAATGATGGCGGCGAGCCAGAGGAAACGGTTGCGCAGACCCATGGATTTAATAAAAAAGTGCACGCCGTAGGGCCAGCGATAACACGGCTACGGCACAGACCAAAACCAGATGACCCGGTATGGCCAGGATGGAATAGTTGAAAAGGGCCTCCCCGTAGGCGGCGGAGGCCCCCTCTAGCCAGCCCAGGGGCACAGCAAGGGTTAAGTAAACTATACCAAACCCGTGGATCAGCCCTAGCCCACAGAGGGCGCTAAAGGCTAGGGTTTCCAGGCTAGGGGGCCAGAGAAAGGCCAGATAGCCAGTCAGCCAGCCCGCCGGTACAAACCCCAATAGGTAGCCAAACCCGGGCTCCCGCAGGTAGCTCAGCCCTCCCCCCTGGGTAAAGACCGGTAGGCCAAAGGCCTGAAATAGGGCCAAGCCGAGCACCAGGTAGGCCATCTGGGCCAGGGCCGCTGCGTTTTTGCCCCCCACGCAGCCGGTCAGCAAAACCGCCCCCACCTGAAAGCTCACCCCCAGGGACAACACCTCGCTACCCCCATGCCGCCATAGCCAGCCGGGGTTTAGGGTAAAAGTTTCCATCCAAGTCCCCAGGATGGTTAGCATCAGGCCAATAAAGGCCCAGAGCAACTCAGAGGGGGCTAGCATTAGCGATCGCTTCACCATGGTTTTGCCCTATTAATCGGGCCAGGGTATGACAATCTAATTCTCCGGCGCATACAGGTTCGGGAAAGGAAAAGGCATTCAATAGGGCGGGATGGATTTCACCAAACTCTCCTACGGGTTCACCCCGGACCAGGATCCGGGCAGACCGCCTTGGGATATAGTAGGGGGCTTCACCGGTAGTCAGGATATAGTCAAAGCCCAGGGCCCTCAGCAAGGTCTGCAGGTAGGCCTTGGCGGTGCTAAAGGAGGCCCGAGCATCCAGACTCGCAAAGCCCCAATGTAACCGTTCCTCCACCTGGTTAGGATCCACGTCCTTTGCCGCTTCACCAAGGTTGGCATCCATGGGCGTCACCTCCACCTGCACCACCTCACCAATCTCATAGATATTAATCGGCTTAGGCAGATTGATGTTGCGACTAAGGATATCCAACAATCCCGCCAACAGGGTAGGGCGGGTCGCACTATGGGTCCGACTTTTGGCGTTGCTGGTTTGTAGATAGGGGTAACCAAAGTAGGCGAGCAGGCCAGGATCGGTGAGAATATAGCTTTTCACCTCCATCAACCCGAGGCGCTGGGCCAGATCCCCCAGGCGCAGGCCCAACTGGGGCAGAGGGGCGGCCTGGCCCAGATGAAACTTCACCGCCAGCGGCTCCGCCTGCAGACTTTCCATACCGAGGGCCACCAGCAGGTCACCGGCGATATCCACCTGACTGAGGATATCAGTGCGGTAGGTGGGCACGTAAACCTGGTCAGTACCGCTCACCTCCAGATCCATACGGGCCAGAATGGGACCTAACTGACCCTTGGGGATAGCGGTGCCAATAATTTCATTCAAAAACCGGGGGGAGAAGGTCACCGGACGGCGCTCCAGGGCTGGGGTAACCAGGCTGCCCGTGGGATGCTGAATGGTGACGGTTTGCACCTCAGCCCCCGTATCCAGAAAGTTGTGAGCCAGAATGTTGAGGGTTTCCATCACGGTCTGGGCCAAAACACCAGTAACGTCAATCAACAGGTCATTGGTGGTGGCGGTCACCTCCCCCACCCCAGCGGCATTGATAATCGGGGGTAGGGAGAGTACCGTCCCCTGCTCATCCTGTAAAACCGGAACCTGGGCATGGCCCGCCAGGGTTTGGCCGTAGAGCTGACCGGCTGGGTGGTGAGTGAGAATTTGACCCGCCGTCATGGGACCTGGGCTGTGTAGGGGGGTAAAGCACACCTGCTCCGGAGGCAAGGCCCGATAGGTAAGGTTCCCCACCACCTGGCTCAGGTCATAAACCCCAATGGCGATCTTCCGCCGTTGCCGACCAAAGGTCTGGGTCACCTTTTCTTGAAACTGCACCAGCACCTCCAACCCACCGTCCCCCAGGTCGGCCTGACGCACCACCAGGGCGGCCAGGTGGGGACGGATGGGGAGCACCGCAGGGTCTACGGTCACCTGGCGACCAGAGTCGGATAGGGCAGTCACCTGGGTGGGTTGCTGACCCTGGTAAATGTTCAGGGCCCGGGTAAAGCCCTCGGCGGCTAGCAAATCGGGGCGCTCAGCGGTGACCTCCACCACCAACGCTTCCCCCTGCAAGTTAGCCTCAAGACCGTAGTCAAAGGCCAGGCGCATCAGATCGGCCGGGGCAATCGGAGTGAGGCGCTGCAGATAGGCAAGGGGAAAACTAACGGTGGGCATGGGGGGACAGGATGATAGGAACCATGGTCACTACAGCGTAGCGCTCTGGGCCTCCAGGTCAATGCCCAGCACCTGGGTATAGGCCCCGCGGGCCTGGGTCACCCCAATGGTGCGCTGGGAGGCTTCGATCATGGGACGGCGTAGACTCACTACAATAAATTGGGCCTGTTCTGCCTGGTGCTTAATCATCCGGGAAAGGCGCTCAACGTTGGCCCCATCCAGAAACATATCCACCTCATCAAAGGCATAGAAGGGAGACGGACGGTAGCGTTGCAGGGCAAAGATAAAACTGAGGGCCGTTAAGGACTTTTCCCCCCCTGACATGGAGGCTAGACGGCGCACTGGTTTTCCCTTGGGGTGGGCGACCAGGTTTAGCCCCCCATTAAAGGGATCCTCCCCATCCTCCAGTTGCAGGTGCCCATCGCCATCGGAGAGTTCGGCAAAGATGGTCTGGAAGTTCTCATTGACAGCATCGTAGGCTTCCTGGAAAGCTTTGCGCCGCAGGGTGGTAAAAGTTTCCACCCGCAGCAATAGTTCCGTCCGTTCCTCCTCCAGGGTGGCCAGCTTCTGACTGAGGTCAGCCAGGCGCTCTTCGGTGTGCTGGTACTCCTCCAGGGCCAGCATGTTGACGGGCTCCATGGCCTCCAGGCGACGTTGCAGCGATCGCAACTCCCGGTGCAGATCCTCCAGATTCAGATCCGCAGGAATTTCCGGTAGGGGGTCAGGTAGCTCCGCCCCCTGCTGCTGCACCAAAGCCTCCGCCTCCGCTAGCTGATGACGCCGTTCCTGTTGGGTCTCCAGCAGTTTCTGGCGCTGCCACTCCTGCTGCTGGATTTGGGTACGCTGCTCCCGCAGGCGCTGTTCCAGCCGGTCCCGGCTGGTCTTTTCACTGGCCAGGGTTTGATCCAGCACCGCCATAGCCTGCCGTAGTTGGGTGATGTCCTGGTTAAGGGTGGTCTGTTGCTCCTGGAGTTGGGCAATCTGTCCTTGGCGATCGCCCTGCTGCCCCTGCCAGGTAAGGATATTTTGCTGGGCCTGCTGGATGGTCAACTCCAGCTGCTGCTGCTGGGTTTGCTGCTCTTGCAACCGCCGCTCCGCCCCCTGGAGGGCGGCCTGAGCCGCCGCCAGATCCTGCTCTAACTGGCTGACCGCCGCCTGGGCGGTTTGCCACTCACTGTGGGTTTGAGACTGCTCCAGGGCCGCCAGGGCGGATCGGGCCTCCGCCAGGGCCGCTTCCTGGGCGGGCAGGGTTTGGGCCAGGCTGTGCAGACGTTCCTGGGTAGCGCTCCGTTCCTGGTGGGCCTGGGTGAGTTGGGTGGTCATTTGGTGGCGGCGTTGATCGAGCTGCTGTTGTTGGGTTTGCTCCTGTTCCCCCTGCAGTTGCAGTTCTCGGTGCCGCTGCCGCTGGCTGATCAAGGATTGGCCCAGGCTTTGCAGGTGATGGCTGAGGTCCTCCAGCTGGAGATCGCAGCGCTCCAGCATGGCTTCAATTTCCGTTAGTCGCTGGCGCAGGGCCTGGGCTTCCCGGGACTCCGCCGGCTCCACCGTACCAAAGTGAAGACTGCCGGAACGGGGAGATAGGGTACCACCGGTCATGGCACCGCTGGTTTCCAGCACCTCCCCCGCCAAGGTGACAATCCGAAACTGGCCCAGGTGGGGCCGGGCTAGCTCCAGGCTGTCAAACACTACGGTATTGCTAAAGGTATAGGCAAATATATCCCGATGGCGAGGCTCACAGTCAATCAAATTAACCGCGTAGTCAAGCCAGCCCTGCGGGCGTTGCCAGGCGGGTAGGGGGTTAAGCTGGGGAGGGCGAATTTTATTTAGGGGTAAAAAGGTGGCTCGACCGGCCCGCCGTTGCTTGAGAAACTCGATACCCTGGGCCGCCACCCGATCGCTCTCCACCACCAGGTAGCCCAGTCGGGCCCCGGCCGCCACCTCTAAGGCCACCTGATAGCGCGGATCCACCTTGCCCAACTGGGCCACCAGACCGTCAATGCCCTTAATACCGCTCTCCAGGAGAACCTTGGTGGCCTGGGTACCCTGGCTTTCCGCCTGGGCCTGGGCCTGGGCCTCCAGGCGATCCAACTGGCGTTGTTTATCCCGTTGCTCCTTTTGCAGGCGGGTTTGGGTGTCCCGCTGCACCGCCAACTCTGCCTCCGCCCCGCTGATTTTGCCCACCAGGGTCTGAATTTCCGCCTCAGCGGCGGTGATATCTGACCCCCAGTTGGCGGGGGCCGTCGCCGTTGTAGCCTCCAACTCCTGGAGTTGTTCTTGCTGGGCCTGGATCTGCTGTTCTAACTGGTGTAGGCGCTCTTGCAGACGAATCTGTTCGGCCCGTTGAGGTTCCAGGTCCGCCAGTAGGGACTCCAGACGATGGCGCATCTCGGTCTGTTGCTGCACCCAGGCTTGAGAGCTGGCGGCAATCTCCTGGGTGGCGCGGCGGCGCTGATCCAGCGCTTGCTGCACCTGATCCCGGTTTTGGGCGAGTGACAGGATCTGGGCGTGGGTCTGGCCAGCGATGTGCTGCTGTAGCTTAGCCAGGTCTTGCTGTTGCTGTTGCAGGGTAATCTCCGTATCCCGCAGCTGGGCGGCTAGCTGGTTAGCGGCCTGGCGTTGGTCCTGCTCCTGCCGCTGCAGCTGACGCAACTCGGCCTCCTGGTTGGCTACCTGGCTCTGCAGGGCCAGGTGCTCCTCCTCCCCCAGGGCTTTGATACGGCTGTTGAGAGCCGTCAACTCCTGATCCAGGGCGCTGAGGCTGGCCTGGCCCTGGGTCAGGGCGATCGCCAATTGCTCGGCCTCCGCTGCGCCCTGATCCAGGGCACCCTGCAGGCGAACAATCAACTCCCGCTGCTGTCGCCAGAGTAACACCGCCTCCCACTGGCTTTTGGCCTGAAAGGTGGCCTTCAACTGTTGATACTTCTCGGCCTTTTGTCGGTCCTGGGCTAAACGCTCCAGTTGGGCTTGCAGCTCCCGTTCCACGATGCGGAAACGGTCTTCGTGATCCCTCACCGCCTCTAGCTTGCCCCGGGCCTGATCAATTTTGCGATCGAAGGCCGCCACCCCGGCCAGTTCGTCAATAATTTCCCGGCGCTCCCGGGAGTTCATGGAGATAATCCCGGTGACATCCCCCTGGAGGACCACGTTATAGCCTTCGGGGTAGATATGAAAGCGCTGCAGCTGTTCGTGGAGATCGTTGAGGGTGCAGGGTTCACCGTTAATGTAGTAATTAGAGGTATAGGTACCCTGGCTGGTCACCCGCAACCGCCGGGTCACACTCCATTCCCGGGACATCGGCAAGGGTACCACCTTGGCCATCACTACAGCCGGGCGATCACCCGGATCCTTCGCTTCTCCAGCCGCCTCTCTTTGACCAGGATCTGGCAGGTCACTACCCTCCTCCGGCAGGAACAGATCGGGGGAAACATCACTCAAATCAAAGGTGACAGTGACACTGGCCTCCGCTGTAGATCGGCGACCGATCTGGTTTTGATTCACCAGGTCGGGCAGCCGCTCTGCCCGCATACCCTTAGAGCTAGCTAGCCCCAGACCAAACAGTAGGGCATCCAGAATATTCGATTTACCCGATCCATTGGGGCCGGAAATCACCGTAAACCCAGACAAGAGGGGTACCTGGGTTGTGCCACCAAAGGACTTAAAGTGAGACAATTCGACGCGCTTAATGTGCACTGGCTGGCCATGCCTCGGACATAAAACAAGCGTACTATAAGTTTAGCACGGGTTCAATGGATGGGCGATCGTAAACCGGCAGGGAATCGCCGCTAACCCCAGGAATATCTCCGGGAAAATCCGTGTAAAACACTGGGAGCCGCTCATCAATCCCATCTCATCAATCCCATTGAGTTGCCGTGACCTGTCTACCATGACGTTTTCAAGCTATGTCGCCTAAGTTTAGTGCAAATACAGGAATTTGGGCGGAAGAAATCCATATAGTTAGGTCGAGCCCGGCTTTCTGACCATTTCCGTGGCATCTTGAGAGATTACCAGACCCTGGGATTTAGCAAAAGTGTCCTGAGGAAATTCCTGAGGAAAATTATAAGTGTCCTGAGAAATGTCCTGAGGACATGTTATAGTAGGGGGGTAGAGCAAAAGACTGAAGGGCTCAGGGAGTTGACCGGTCGTGGGGGGAGCATTCCCCTACAGCCTGGTTCAAGCCGCCTCCACTGGTGGGTAACGCTCCCCCTGGCCAACTCCTTGATGATCTGAACTCACCCCGGGAGGCATCGACTTCCCAAGGCGGAGACGATCATCAAAAGCCAGAGTGGTTAACAGTCCATTACCAATTTAGGGATTGGCAAGCAGACCCCAGGTCCGGCGGACGCCAATACAAAGCGGTGATGCCAGTGCTAACACCAACATCACCCCAGGAAACAATCAACCGTTACGTTATCTAGAAATGGGACCAGCAGGTTTGATGGGACAAATCATCAAACAGGCTGGTCTTTTTATTGTAGGTTTTTCAAGACAGATTTTTCAAGGGAAAAGTGAAACCTTTGTCACTAAAGTTAGTCACCAGGGCCGCCAGCTGGCGAGATTCTAGGCAGTCCAACCCTGGCGTTGGGTAGGTTGGGGTTCGAGACCGATTATTTAAGCCGCTTGGTCACTCGCCAGGCCACCTGACCGTTTTTACGGTAGCCCGATCGCCTGAAAATAAAGCCCGCCTCAAAGAAACTATCGCCGCTACCCTCAATCTCAGCCGGGGAGAGATCGAGCAGATTCCCTACCTCGGTGGTACTCAACAGCCAGCCATTTTGGGCAGCGGCCTCTAGCCGGTCAAAGTAATTTAGCTGATCGCCGGAGGGCAGGGCTGCCAACCCGTTAAAAACTTCGGTGACAATGCTGCGGACAAAACTACCCAGGTCAGTCGGCGCCAGGGCAGCGCCATTCTCGGGGGGAGGTCCACCGTTGCCGACCGACCCCCTGACGGGGGGGGGGCGCCGTAATCCTCGCGCTTCAATAAACTCCGCCGCACTGCCGGATTGATAGTTGATAAAGGCATGCAACTCATCCATCAAGGCCAGATCTTGGCCAGTAATAAAGGCTCGCTTACCCAGCCGTTGGGGGGCTATTCCCAACTGTTCCATGCGCTTGTAGACTGCACTACGGGCCAGACTGTAGCGGCCCTCCAGTTGACTGACTGGGAACCGATCAATTTCCCCCGAGTTCATAGTTATCCTCTGGATAATCCTCAGGATATATCCCTAGTATGGCCTACTTTGGGTTTCCCTGGGGGAATTTTTATCGACACTTAGGGGATCCACCCAGCATCCCTAACTGACCTCTCCCTGCCCCCGCCGCTGTAGAAACTCAGGAGCGGTGCCACCAGCCTGAATAAAGCGATGCAGCGCATCCATCTGTGCCAGGTCTGGAGGAGTCAAAAAAGTGCGCCTGCCCATGCGATGGGGGGTAATGTCCAGTTGCTGCAGGCGGGTATACACCGCACTGCGAGCTAGGTCATAACGGTCCGATAGTTGATTGACAGGAAAGTCCTGGGGAGAGTGTAGATCCATCGCGTCCTCTGGAATGTCCTCAGGATATATTATAGTATACTTGAACCACAGGCTGGCAAAGGATACTCAGGAATATCCTCAGGACAAACGGTTGGGTACTGGGCGGCGTAAACTAGGCGATCGCTCAAGTGGGGGTATTGACGCTATCCAGTACTAGAGTTGGCAACGATCTCGCTGTTTAGCGATCGCAGACTGAAGTTGTGACGTCATGCCCAATTGAGCCTGATCATAGAGACGGTCAAACTCCCGCTGGTAGTGGGCCGCCACCGTGGCATTGCGAATCACCAGCAGGTTTTCATCGTTGGTTTGGTTCGCGGCCCGACTCCAATTGTGGGAGCCCACCACCACGGTTTCACCGTCGATCACCGCAAATTTATGGTGCAACTTGTCGGTGGGGGGCAGGGTAGGGATTCCCACCGTGGTCAAGGGTTGGGACCAGGGCTGGTTGTGGGCCTCCATGCGGCAATTGGGATCTGGCAGGGCCAGACCCAGCATATCCAGGGCTTCACTATAGCTACGGTAGGCAAAACCGGGGTCAATCAAGGCTTTGACCGAGACCCCCCGCTGGCTCACCGCCTGGATTTGATTGCTCAGGCCCTGGTCAGAGAAGACAAAGAGGGCCAGGTTGAGGCTGTGGCGGGCCCGGCTCAGGGTCCGACCAATTAAGCCATTGACGCTATCAGCCCAGGCCAGGGTGCTAGAAGTAGGGGAGAATTGTAGGGCGCTCGCCGATCCGGGTAGGGACACCGTCAGCGGTGGCCGGTAGGGCTTTTGCAAACCAAATCGACTATCCAACTCCCCTCCTGGCCCATCCCCCCAGATTAGATTAAACTCCCGCTCCCAGGCCTGGGCCAGCACCGGGCTCTCCACCACCAGCAGACTGTTGGCATTGCCACGACTGTCCGGCTCTAGAAAATCTCCATGGATACAACTCAGGGTCCAATTTGCTGAACCGGTGACGACCCGGTGACCATCAATGACCATGAATTTGTGGTGCATCAAACCACTGCCCCGGCTGCCATCAGCGGTATCGTCCAGGCGGGGCACCTGGGCCTGATCGAGGATGGTGAGGGCATCCCGCTGGGTCAGTTCATCGGTGCTGAGCTGACCATCCTGGTTGGCATCGATAAAATCATAGAGAGCCTGGAGCTTAGCCCGATGGTAGGGATCGCGGGCGGTCATTTGAGGCCGGTTCTGCTGGGCGATGGACTGACTATACTGGTTTTCTAGCACCACCCTCACCCGTATCCCCTGGGACTGTCGTTGGGCCAGGGCCTGGGCAATGCCCGGCAGGGTCAATTCCTGCACCGCCACCGCAATGGTCGCCTGGGCGGCATTAATCCCATCGATGATCACCTGCTCCAGGTTGTCACCGTAGCGAGTCATGCCTCGGTAGGGGTCGGTATACACCGCCGCAGGATTGTGGTTAAAGTAAACCTGAAGGTAGGGATCCTGGGGTAAAGGGTCACGGGTGGGAAGCTGGGCGGTACTCCGGCACTGGTTACTCACCAGCATCACCAGCAACAGCCCTAAGGCGAAGCCGAGCCCCCAGCCCAGGCGCTTAGATTTTAGTAAGGACACAGCGGCAACAGACTAGCATCCCCCCTAGTCAGCCCCAATCGATAGCCAGGTCACCCGCTTAGATAAAACTTCCGCTAGACAGCGCAAAGCTCAGCAGGGGGTTGATGGCCAAACACTACGCAGCTTAAACTAGGCGCCCCTTGACCAGGAAGTCAGTAGTTAAACCTCAGTAGTCAGGCGAGGCAAGCCTATTTACGCCAAGCAGTACTAGTCAATGCGCTCAATTTGCCAGAGAATTTGATTACCTTCCCGCCGCACCCGGGAGACCAACCAGTTGCGCCAGGACCAATTCTCACCCCGGCTGGTCACGGCACTGGCATTCACATCCATCAGGTCTGCCAGTTCGGAACTGGTAATTAAATAACCCTGTTTAGCGATTTCCTCAGCAATTTGTAGGGTTTCCAGGGCGTGACGAAGACTTTCTACCCTGAACTCACGAGGTAATGACTCGATTGCTTCGCCATTTGGGGAAGTACCAAAATCCGCCATAGGACCAGCCATCCTTAAAAATTTCGATCACCTGAAGAAATTTTAGCGTCTGACCCAGGAGTTAGGCATTGTAATTTAGGCGATAACTGGAAAATTCTATTAAAAAACGAATTGCCTGGTGTTATCAGATGGAAATATCCCTATGCCAGGAGACCCTACCTATCACTCAGGTAGAATATCCTGTCTGGTCGGTATTTTAATAACCGTAGTCCCAGCGAGCCCGATAGCCCCGGGTATCAATATGGGTAAACACAGAGGAACTGGCTAAGCCACCACGATTACCCCACCACGAATCCAGGCGAGCATAAACATCAAAGCAGCTCACTCCAGGGACAACGAAGTCCACGGCATCCCCGGATAAATGCCGGGATTGGGAAGCCCCCCCCACAGCAGCGTTAGTAGCGGGATCACGATACCAGGAGTTGATTTTAATGGGCTTATCCCCGTAGAGATGACGAATTTCCTCCATTACCTTAGCAACGCTCAAAATGCCGTTCACGACACTGGAGTTAGCTGGCTTACGATAAAATCCGGTAGACCGATCAACATGAAGAGCTTCACCCCAGGTAAAATTACCCCGTTTACCCGACAGAACCGGGTTTTGGGGGTAGATCGGATCATTGGAGTAGTAGGTACCAGAAAAGCCCGGTAAAGTCAGGGCAATACCCCGGTCAGCCGGGTTTGCAGGTTGTCCAGGATTACTATCGTTGGGATTGTTGCCAATCTCCGTCCCAGAAATCGCAATATCCGGGACGGAGGCATACCAGGTGGTGAGATTTTTAGGCCCCAGAAAGGCTCCCTCCAGGGCAACCTTGACGTGATTAGTTTCAGGGTTGGCGTAGGAGCTGAGGAGAAATATAGTACCTTTTTTTACCAGAACTTTCTCGCTATCGGAGAGCTGGCTAGACTGCACTGGCTTAGCTTTAAAGATAGTATCACCGGTCACCTGCAGGGTTTGGCGCTTACCATCGACCTTAATGTCAGGGAGGTAGGCAAACCATTTTTTTTCATCGTTAGGCCCCAGGGTGGCATCGGCCAGCTCAATTTCTAGATGGTCCCCCGCCGCCGGTTTACTACCCAGCAATCTATAGCGGGTGCCGTTTTTGACAAACACCTTTTGATCCGCCGTCAACTGGGTAGAGAGCTTAGGTTCTGCCTTAAATAGGGTATCACTCATCACGGTGAGGCTAACATTGGTAGTCAAGGCCACATCAGGGGTGTAAACAAACCAGGTAGTTGTTCTCAGGGCGAGGTTTGTCTGAGTGCCTGGCAAAGGGTTGAGCAGGGTGACCTGCCAATGGTTTTTACCTACATCGATGTAGTATTCCAGATCAAATTCGCTGCCGTTGGGGACTAACACCTTCTCAGCATCGGTCAGCTCACTGGCCATCTTGGGTTGCAACTTAAAGTAGGTGGTGCTCTTTACCCGCAGCTTGGCCCCTTTGTGGAGGATATTGGTATTTCCTGTACTGCCGCCGCCATTATCTGGTTGGCTGGGAATCACCCCAGTGCTGCCGCCCCCCCCGGCCGGGCTGGGCTCGGGCTGACCTGCCCCCACCGAAACGGTCATGGCCAGGGGTGCATCGGCCCGGCTGAACCACTGCCGCATACCCTCCACGTTCAGCACCCTCTCCTTTGGGTTAGTGGGCGAAGGCTTTTTCTCAATGCGGGAGATCCAATTATTTCCCTGCATGAGATAAAAAGCCTCGTCGGTTTCCTTGACCCAGGTGCCCATGATTGTTAAGTCCTTGACGATCCCACGCCCCGCCAGCCCAGGGCTGCCAGGAGCAAAGCGTTAATGATTAAATATTAAAAGGGAATGGCGGGTTTGGCACACTAAATCACTGGGGTTGGGTGGCAATGGCCAATTGGACCCCCGGTAGGGTTCTGAGTCGATCCATCACCGCCACCACCCGGCCATGGTTGATGGTTTGGTCGGCCCGAATCAACACCAGGGGGTTACCCCGATCCGCCAGCAGGGCCTGCACCGCTGGCAACAGTTGATCCTCCGTCACCGGCTGGTCTGCCACCGATAGCTGGCCGCTGGCATCCAGGGTAACGGTAACCGGTCGCTGGGGCTGGGGAGTGCTGGTTTGGGCGCCAGGGAGGGCAACGGTTAGGCCCTGGCTATCGGTGAGAAAAAGACTGGAGAGCAGGAAAAAGACCAGGACCGCAAACACCACATCAATCATGGGGACGATGTTGATCTGGGGAGCAGTGTCCGGTTCGTCGGGTAAACGCATAGATCAGGTACCAGGACAGATCGGGATTGATCGCGTTGGCTAGAACCCTTAGGCCCTGGCTACTCGGGCAATTGCGTGACTAGTAACTGACAGACGTCCTGTTACCAGCTATAAAAACCCTAGGACTGGGTGGCCTTCTGGCTCGCCTCCGCTCCCTGGCCATCGACCAGAGCTATAGCTAACTGTAATCCCTCAGGTCTGACTTCGGTACCAGCTTGGCCTAAATCCGCCAGAAGATTACTCGCGACGCTCCACATAGCCGTAGCCCAGCGCCTCCTGGAGAATGGCCAGCATTCTTTGTTCATCTTCGGAAATATCGGGCTGTTGGCTGATGCGATGGACGGTCTCCGCTGACCGGTTGGATAGTTCACCGAAGAGCAGGGCCTGGCGAATAATCGCTTGCAGGGAGGTGGATCGGTCCTGAAGGGAAGGGTAAGCCAGCATAGGAGTTTAGAAATGCAAGGGTGCTACTACTTTCTTCAGCGGCTCAACCCAAAATTCCGGACGGTTTTATTTTTTTTAGGTCTCAGCTCATAGCAAGGGGCATTACCTTCTGCCCCTAGCCCCGGGCCAGGCTGAGCAGGCGATCGCCCACCTCCGGCAACACCGGCATCACCGATAGGCGATTACCCCGCCGCACCACCCACAGTTCCTCAGGGTTGAAGGTCTGCTTTAACTGATCCAGGCTGAGGGGGTGGGGGAAGGTTTCCAGGTAACCCACCCTAACGGTGTACCAGCGGGGCTGAGCCGGGCTAGATTTGGGATCGTAGTAGGGGCTAGCCGCTTCAAATTGGCTGGGGTCCACCTGGTTGGTATCCACCACCTTCATCAGGCCCACAATTCCTGGGGGCTGGGTGTTGGAGTGGTAGAAAAAGCCCAGATCCTCAAGGGCCATGGAGGTGAGAAAGTTACGGGCCTGGTAATTACGCACCCCATCCCAGAGGGTGATGCCGTCCCGTTGTAGATCGGTAATGCTGTAGACAGTGGGTTCAGACTTCATCAACCAGTAGGCCATGGCCCAGTAGTTCCTCCCATCGGTTTAGATTGGCGGGGTCCATCGCCCCTAGGGTAACCTCTCGACCGCCCCCTGGGCGATCGCTAAGGGCCAGGGTGAGGGCCTGGGGGGGAGGGCTGGTGAGGCGATCGGGCCACTCAATGGCGACAATGCCCGGATCGGTTTCCCCTGGGTACCAGTACCGTTCTAACTCAAGGGCCAGCACCTGCTCAGGGTTGAGACGGTAGAGATCCATATGGTACAGAGGAACTCGCCCCTCAAGGTACTCGTTAATCAGGGTAAAGGTGGGGCTACAGACCGGGTCGGTAATCCCTAGACCCTGGGCCAGGCCCTGGACCAGGGTGGTTTTGCCACTGCCCAACCCACCCTCTAGGAGAAAGATAGTCCCGGGGGCGAGCTGCCTGCCCAGGAGTTTCCCCAAGGCTTGGGTTGCCTGACAATCCGGTAGTTGAAGTAGGAAGGAGGAACGCCCCATAGCCCTAGATACCCCTATCACCGTGTGCAGTATCCCTTAAGTAGGGAATTTCTGACCATATCTGACCATAGAGTACTAAGTAGTATACTCAGCATTGATTTTGACATAGTCATAGCTGAGGTCGCACCCCCAGGCTTGGCCTACCCCGGCACCGCTACCGATGGTAACCTTAATAGCCACAGTATCGGTTTGCAAGTACTGGCCCTGACAGGCGGTTTTGAGGTAGGCACTGGCTGCAGCGCGATCGAAGCTCAGGGGTTGGCCATACTCCATCAGCAGTATCTCTCCCAGTTGTACCCTCAGATCATTTTGGTCGAAGTTTACTCCGGCTCGACCAGCAGCGGCCGCAATACGACCCCAGTTGGGGTCATGACCAAAGATGGCAGACTTAACCAGGGATGATCCGGCAATGGTGCGAGCCACCTGGTTTGCTGCCGCATTATTGATCGCTCCAGAGACAGTGACATCGATCAGACAGGTAGCTCCTTCACCGTCCCGGGCAATTGCCCGGGCCAGGTGTTGACAGACCGCCGTTAGCATGGCCTCCAGTTGCTCTGCTTCCCCACCGTCATCGGTAATGGCAGGCGTGCGGGATTGACCATTAGCTAAGGCAATCAGGGTATCGTTAGTGCTGGTATCTCCGTCAACGGTGATCTGGTTGAAACTCCGATCAGCTGCTCGACGCAGCATATCCTGCCATAGGGTGGGGGAAACCGTGGCATCGCAGGTGATGAACGCCAGCATAGTGGCCATATTAGGATGGATCATGCCAGAGCCCTTGGCTATGCCCCCAATCCGTACCAAGCGATCGTGGAGCAAGGTTTCCATTGCCACTGTTTTAGTCACCAAGTCTGTGGTGATAATGGCGCTAGCAGCAGCATCAGAGCCCTGGTCAGACAGATTAGTAACTAAATGGGGAATAGCTGCCTTAAGTTGATCAATTTTTAGGCGCTGGCCAATTACCCCAGTGGAAGCCAGCAAGATTTCTTCTGAAGAGAGCCCTAAAGCAGCAGCTAGGGTCTCAGCACTATCCAGGGCATCGACCCAGCCCTGATTACCGGTACAGGCATTGGCTTGGCCGGCATTTACTAAAATTGCTCTGGTATTGGATCGAACCTCTAAGCGCTGTCGGCAATAATCTACGCAGGCAGCTCTCACGTAGCTATTAGTAAAAACCCCTGCCGCAATAGCATCACATTCTGAGTAAATTAGGGCTAAATCTGGTGCACCGGATGGCTTTAACCCCGCTGCAATGCCTGCTGCTTGAAAACCCCTAGGAGCAGTTAATCCCCCCGGAATTACCCGCCAATTTGCCATAATTACCGTTCCTCCCTACATGGGCGGATTATAACAGCGCTTTAATTCGTTTAAACCTCGTCTAATTTGAAACCTAGAATTTCCCACCCCTCGGGAAGCAAGCTACGTCTTCTGGGAGAGGGGTCAGAGGTGAGGGGGCAGAACTACGGTTCTCAGCATAGAGCTGGTTGAAAACGTCCCCATAACTCAGTCAACAGAGCGCGTAGTATAGAAGGCTATTTTTTGGGGCGAAGTATAGGAAAATAATGATGGCTCAGGCGTGATTTGAACACGCGACCAAGGGCTTATGAGTCCCCTGCTCTACCACTGAGCTACTGAGCCAAGTCAACTATTAGGTGTTTAACCTCACGATAATCCAAGCTACCACAAAACCAGGCTACCAAGCACCTTAAAATATTTTTGGCAGACAATTCTCACCCTAGAGCTCTTGTACTATAAGGCTACTCAAACCTAATCTAAACCAAGTCCAGGTTGAGAACCGTCGTTCTGCCCCCTCAGCCCCGATCCCTTCTCTAGAGGACGTAGCTTGGTTGACTGATAAAACATTGACTTACGGCGGTTCAAACCGCTGCTATCCTGACGAAGTCGACCTGCGCCGACTGATCCATAACCCGCGTAGGCGGGTTTTGCCTGTCTAGCCGCCAGCGTTGAGAGTTTTTTCAGTCCACCAAGGACGTAGCCTGCCACCCGCAGAGTGGGGAGCCGAAAAAAAAACCTGTAAAGTTCCTCTCCCCTCGGGAGGGGGACTTTACAGGTTTTTCACCCAACCGCCCTGGGAAAAACAAGCTATACCCTTTGGGCGAGGGGGCAGAACTACAGTTTGCAACCCAGACCTGGTTTAGAGCCTAGTAGGCTGAGGCATAGGTTGATATACCCTTTCATACCTTGAGTACCTTACCTTGATATGTCCATCGAAAGGGTTTCGCCATGGTTCGATTGAAATACTCAATAAATTCCAAAATCCGAGTCCTCAAATCCGCCTGACTTAGGACGGTACCCCGCCTGATCAGCTTCTGCATCAGGATGCCAAACCACATTTCAATCTGGTTGAGCCACGAGCAATGCTTCGGGGTAAAGTGAAACACCACCCGATGGGTGGGGTCGCAGAGAAATGCCTTGCGAGTGGCCATTGATT